>JAADGB010000072.1 GCA_013152575.1 Thermoproteota archaeon
CATCCTGCGTCCAGGAGACTATGTTATAGGTAAAACCTATAGAGATGTGGCGAAGGGAGGTAAGGGTGAAAAAGAAAAGCGAGCGATAATCGTTAAGATATCAATCAAAAACGTCGAGTTCCAGCCATTCACCGGGAAACTTAGACTATTCGGCGTCATTGTGGAGGGACCCGAGGAGTATGGTGTTAAGGGTAAACACCAGTCAATCCTGCTAGTTCCAGGTAAGGAAGTAGTCATCGAGAGAGAGGGTGGATGGCCGAATAAGGTAATTGAGAAGCTTAGAGAGGCTGGTCCGAGAGGGAGAACCGTTATCGCTGCTGTGGATTATGATGAATATGCTATAGCAGTGTTATCCCCGCATGGTGTAAAGTTCATCGTTGATACAGGAACGAGTCTGCCGGGGAAAGATGATCCCTCGAGAGAGCAGGAGGTTAGATCGCTCGTTGAGAAAATTGCCAACCTTATCGTACGTACCGCTTCTGAGTACAAGGCTCCGATAGCGGTAGTTGTCGGTCCAGGTTTCCTGAAGAAACTCGTGGCCGAGAAGGTCAAGGGCATGGCTCCCAACCTGAGATTAATTGTTGACGAGTCCTCGATGGGTGGTAGGGCCGGTGTGGAGGAGGCTATGCGTAGGCCGTCAATATGGTCTGTTCTTCAAGAATATGCTATCGCGGAGGCCGAGGAGGTATTAGCTCAAGCTATGAAGGAGGCAGCTCATGGTGGGGAGAGACTGGCTACGGGTGTTGATGAAGCGTTGGTTGTGTCGAGGATGGGGGCTGTTGATAGAATAGTTGTTGTAGACGAGTTGATCTATGCTCTCGACGATGATGTGAGGAGGAAGGTGTCTGAGATCCTTGATGAGGTCGAGAAGAGGGGTGGTAAGGTAGTGATTATTCCCCGTGACTCTCCTATTGGCGAGAGGATCTGGATGATGGGTGGTATAGTGGCTCTTCTAAGATTCCCTGTCCCGTCTAGCGCTAGGGTATTAGACGCTGGCGACTAGAGTCGTTGTTTCTTTGACTAACTGGTGCTTTCTGAGCTTTGTCACGATCTCGTCGAGCTCGGCCATATTGTTGACTTCTAATCTAACAACTACATCATAACTACCATAGGTTACCAGAGCCTCTTCTGTTACAGATGGCTTCAGAGACCTTGCATAGTGCGCTACATCATATTCTCCTCCTATCTCAGTCCTAACAAGCACGTACGCTACGATCTTCAAATCAGACACCCTTACTCCTAGAAGCATCTATAACCCCAAACTCTAATAAAATCTAGTTTGGCCGCGATGATGGAGGCAGGGACTCTACCCCACGGCTAGCCCGTGAGCGGGCTATGGGCGTTGGCCGGCGCTACTGAGCGGTCCCTGACTTATCTCTCTGATAACCTCTAATGGAACATCCCTTGCAAATACAGCTATCGTATCCACCCTCTCAATAGTTCTCAAACCTATTCTCGGCGTCTCTCCCCGCTTACCGAGGTATGTACCTCCCATCGCCTTGACTATACCCAAGCCCGCCGCTATGTCGATGTTTCGAAGTTTAGGCCGTAGATCAATGAAGGCTTTCCCTCTTCCTATCCCGACATAGGCTACTTCTAGTGCTGCGCTTCCAAGACTTCTTACCTTGAAACCACCTCCTAGGATCATTATGATGTCGGAGAGTAGTCGTGCGGCCTCGGGATGCTCAACGTAAACGTATACGAAGTTCTCACTCTCCGTAGGGGGTTCTATCCTGGTCCCTCCAAGGTAGCAGGCGTTGTTTGCAAATGATATTGGTTCACCGTAGAAGACTGGAGCAACAGCTCCTGCTATTACTTCTCTGATATCGATTGCGTTACCGGGCGCTATAGCTATTGACACGGAGCTCCATGGTATGCAGTTCGCGTAGTTACGGCTGCCGTCGAGAGGATCCACTAGAACCACTAGATCGTTGCCAGTCTCGATTACGCCTGACTCCTCCGTAAGTATCCTTCCCCTGATACCCTCGGATCTCAAAGCGTCTAGGATGTAGGACTCGCTTTCAATATCGGCTCTGAAGGTTTCTTTACCCACCTTACGTGTGGCACTTGATGTGCATGACATGTCCCTCAATAATCCTGCCGCCTCGCTGGCTATCTTAAGAGAAACTCTCCTTAGATCCTCAACAGCGTACTCCATCATTCTACCCTCTGCTCTTTTACGCTAGGCTAGTTCAACCGTGGTATATTCAACGTTTAATCCATCTATTAGTAGTAACCTGACTAGTTCGTCTAGGGCTTGTATCAGCCTCTCATCATCTATTCCGGCCACTCCGGCCGAAATCGCTAGCACGTTTCTTGTACTGGAAGTTATCGCTGTCTTGATTGAATCCCTATGAGGATATACATGCACGATATAGCCAGATGAATCCATGAGCACCGGGGTCCCAGGCTTAAGCCTTCGAGGCCCTCCACCTATTGGCTCGAATATGCATTCGTCCTTGCATAGTGTTAAGGTTAGCGGGGGACTCAACATATCCAGATCGTATAGACCGATTGGTACAAGATGTATTAGGCTTGAGGCGTTACCAGCGTCAACAACGTTGTTTATCGTAGGGAGGGAGTTTCCCCTTAGAACTCTCCTAGCTAATGCCTCGCTACTCGGTCTTATCTTTGTAGGGTCTATGCCTAACCTCCACATAGCCTTCCTATACGCTTGAACTATAGGATCGTTCCTAAGTTCTTCGAGGCTATTGTATCTCCTTCGGAATTCTTCCACGAGCTTTGCTATTTCGTTGAGTAGTCTTTCAGAGGAAGGTGAAACGTGCACCCCTTTTATGACCCGGTAACCTAGTCTTATGCCATAACTCTTTAACTGATTGTCAATTGTAACAGCCAACCCGTTCAGCCCATGGATTCTCATAGAATGTAGGGACTTAAACTCATATACGCTCTGGTTGTCTGGGCCATAATGCGGAGTAGAGTTCGGTGTGTTTACCGTGGGTCTAATAGGCTGGTTTACACGGAAAAAGCAGCGGGAGGGCGAGGGCGGAAGGATACAGATCTATAGTCCGTTTATGGAGAAGAGAATCAATGATGCTATGAATGCATTGTCCAGGGTCATTGTTCCAGGCTATGATGTCGACATAGTCTCTAGCGGGGTAGTTACGAAGATCAGAGTCAGCTTTGACGGGAGTAGAATAGTGGTTTACCTCGATTATACCGGCTCCAATCCCGGGTGTAGTTTCTGTAGGTTCCTAAACGACAGGATATGGAAGAAGATTCTTGATGATGCAAAGACACAGCTCGAAAAGGTTGGTTTCAGAGAGAGCATATTTCTTGATTCAGTTACGGGATCGCCTATTGTAACGACCTGAGCGTTCTGCTGGCCTAGTATTAATTAACTAACCGTCCAGTAATGTATCGATGGGAAACTGTGTTGGGCGAGAACGCGATCAACGGGCAGAGGTTATCGTACAGTAAGATAGCTGGAATATTGATAGTGGCACTCTTATTCATACTCATAGTCGCCTCGGGAGTCAGGAGCATGGCTATTGTTGAAGGACAGAGTATGGAGCCACTATTCCATACCGGAGACGTGGTATTCCTGAAAAAGAAGAGTCCCGGCGAGATAAAGGTAGGTGATATAGTCGTTTACGAGGCGAAACCAGGAAAGTACATCATACACCGGGTAATATCAATTTACCAGGCTGCGGGAACAACCTGTTACGTTGTGAAAGGCGACAATAATCCAATCCCAGATCCAGGACTTCCTCCATGTCCCTACAAGAATGGCGTTAGAGGAATACCTTATGAAGCGATATCGGGCGTTGTGCTCGCCCCTGACGGTATAGCGATTAAGATCCCGTATCTCGGCGGGCTAACACTACTCTTCCGAGGATAAAAGTTGAAGGTGTTTTGCTACTTCAATAACCCATAGGCCGGCCTCGCCTCTTCGAGACGCTATTAATCTTAGTGCCTCTCCTTCACTTACGTTCATTTTCTCCACAACAATAGGTATCGTGTTCGTTAACCTCTCGTAGGCTTCCTTGTGATACTTACACATGGTAAATGGTCTATGGGCAACTGCTTCCCGACCGCAAATAGCACACTTCACTTGGGGCTCAAGGGCGCCAAGGGCTATTGCTAACTTGTTACCGACGTGGTCGAGTCTTTCCTTATACTTTCTTATTAATGCGTCGAGTTCGCGTATGGTTTCGTCAATCACTCTCTTCCGAGTCGTCTTCCCAGTTCTTATCGCGTCGATGTATTCCTCGAATCTCCTAGTTAATTCTACCTTTGCAAGATCCGGGAAGAGTTCCTCGATGACCTCAGAAACATACATCCCGAGATCTGTGACTATGGTCTTCCCTCCTCTAGACTCTAGATAGCCTCTCTTGTATAGGATCTCGATTATCCGGGCCCTTGTGGCCTCGGTACCTATTTGTTGCGACTCCATCCATTTCAGTAGACTAGTCTTGGATAATTGTGGCTTCTTTGAGACCCATTTCGTAGAGTATCCAACTTTGACTATCTTGACTTTCTCGTGCTGGGTAAGCTTTGGGATGTAGACTTCTTTCGGCCTCAGGTATGGATAGTACTTCCACCATCCATCATCGACTACCCTGATACCCTTCGCCGCATACATTCTGCCGTGACGGTCCGTTAACTTTACGCTGACCCGTTCTATTTGAGCTGGCTTTGAGAATGCTGCAAGAAATCTTCTAACTATGAGATCATAGATCTTGGCGTGATCTGGATCTAGGTTTCTAGGCTTAACGCCTGTAGGGTGTATGGCTGGATGGGCGGGATCATCTTTTCTGCCTTGTACTGGTCTGAGTACGCCTCTTGTTTCGACTTCCAATTGTTGGACTAGTTTAGAGTATGTGGGTATGCTTGCGAGTGATTTTATTATTGAAGCGTAGTTTATCGTGGGAGGTAGTTTTTGGCTATTTGTCCTTGGATAGCTGATTAACGCTTCGAGGTATAGGTCCTCGGCCAGTTTCTGTGTTTTCATTGGCGAGAACCTATAGAGCCTGGCGGCTTCTGATTGTAGATCGCCTAGATTGAAAGCTGGCGGAGGCCTTATCGTGTTTGATTTCCACGTGATGTTTTCTACTCTGAGCCAGGGGGTTTCCCTTAGCTGCTTCGTGATCTGTATCGCCTCTTTCCTTGTGTTTGGGGCCCAGCCGTCGGGATAAGCGTTGAATTCCATAGTGTCCTTCCTCAAGGTGACTGTGATATTAAAACTTGGTATGGGCACGGCTAATTTTATCTCACGCCATCTTCTGACGGCTTCAACAAGGGTAGGACTTTGCACTCTTCCAGCGCTGAGGATCGTTCGTTTTCCAGTTATCTTTCTAACAGCGTCCATTAGTGCTCGAGACACGTTAATGCCCCAGAGCCAGTCCATTTCGTGCCTTGTCTTACCCGCATCCACCATTTGTCTAGCCGTCTAAGGTTTGAGAAGGACTGCCTTAACTCGGAGGGGCTCAGGCTCGAGAACACCATTCTATAGGCTCTCTTTACGTTGCCAAGGAATTCTATTATCATGTAACCTATTACGCTGCCTTCAATGTCATAGTCACAAGCGTTAATGTATTTGGAGGCGTTAGGTAGAAGTCGTGATAACACGTAGTAGAACTTCTTGAGGTAGCTGGCGTTCCGGTCATACTCCCATGTTGGTCTCCAGACGTAGTCGTAGACGGGGAATCCTCTTTTGCTAGTGTGGATTCCAAACAGGTGTCCTGCGGTTGATGCAACGACTATTCTCTCCCCGTTTCTGTATAGGATCCAGTAGGGGATGTTGTACATTCTGCACTTGACAGGTCTGCCTAGCGCCCTCGCGATTTTCTCGGCGGCCTTCGGCTTCTCTGCTATTATTATCGTGTATCCATAGCCTAGGTAGCAGCTTCTCGAGCCTGATCGCCTGTACATTGGGGTCCCTCATGCAGGAACTGGTATGGTTAGCACTAGGAGTATCATGTATACAATCCCGATAATTACGGTTACACTGTCCAGTTCCCTGTCATTGATTGCTGATCCTGGATGTCTCCCCCGTGACATGAAGTGGAGGGTTAGTACGATTAAGGTGAATAGGAGTAGTCCTGGGACGAAGAGGGACCCTAGAAGGAGTAGGGCCAGTACTAGTTGGGAAACTATAGCATGTCCTTTCTCGCCTAATAGACTTCTCACTATGTGTCCTCCATCGAGCATGGCTACGGGTATCAGGTTCAGGAACGTGACGAAGAATACGATGTATGCGGAGAAAGCCATGGGGCTGAGAACGACTGCCTCGCCAGGGCCCGGGGTCTTGGGGAGGGGGAAGAGTAGCATGATGAGGGGTGTTAGGGGTAACGTTGCCAGGCCTGTTGCAGGCTTGACTACGGAATTCATTATTCCATAGTAGGCAACTGGTATTGCGGCGAGGAATCCCGCTATGGGTCCTGCTATTCCGATTAGTGCGAGGTGCCTGTTTCTAGGGGGTAACCAGCGCATGTTAATGACGGCCCCAAAGGTGCCAATGAATCCCAGCTGGAGTGGAGGGGCTGGTAGGAGGTATGGTAGGCTCCTGGGCACACCTAGTCTCCTCATTACAAGGTAGTGGCCGGCCTCGTGTATTAGAAGCGGTACTAGTAGGCCGAGTAGATAGCCTACAGGGCTCCATGCCAGATTCGGTTTTTCCCTGGCGAAGGAGAGGCCTGATACGTAGACGGTTAATAGTGTTATGGCGGCGAGTGTAATTGTAAGCGTGATTCTCCTCTTCTGCTCGTTGCCCTTGGCAACCTGGAGTATGAGCCCTGCTTGTGTTCTAGCTACACGCATGTAACAGTTGATCTTGATCAGATCCCCGTAGAGTTCTTCGAGTGATTTAATTAATTGCCCCTTCTTTGCCTGAATGATGAGGTAGGATGTAATGTCCCCATCGTCTGCTACTTCCTCTACATCAAGATACTTTTCAATAATTTGTAGGCAGGAATCCGAATGGGAGGATTTAGTATTGTATGCCAAGCTTCATCCCAAGCTCTAATAACACCTTTATTGGAATCGCCTGTCCGAAGCCAGAGGTGTGGTATCTGAAGACCGATACTGGGAGTATTCCATGGTCTACCTCGTATTTTGCGATATCAATCGGTTTCTTTGATCCAACCGTCTCTAGGCTGACCAGTGGTGGGACTCCCATACTGATCTGGAAAGCCCTTATTCCAATTATCCTAGCTCTCTCGTACCTAGTTAGGTATGGAGGCCCTATCTTCACCCTATCGTCGATTATCGGGTACACGTTGTGGAATTCTTCCATCGCTAACTCCCCATTTTATCAACAGGTCAGGGGGATCTAGTGATAAATCTATCGTCTCCCTCCCCTACTATGAGTGGGTGTGGGGGTTTTGCTCGATGCGATACCTAAGTGGGTTCTACCTGCCATCGGAGCTTTTATACTGTGGGGCATCTGGGGCGTATTGCTGAAAGAAGCCCAGCAAGGGAGGACTTGGCAGGAGGTGTATGTTACAACTAACCTAGCCATTATCATGATAGTTCTCCTCGTGCTGGCTCGGAGCGGCGGATTGGACCTCTTCATAACTGGTAGGCAGGGCTTAATCGCTCTCGCTGCAGGTTTTAGCGGCACTATAGGCTACATTTTCGTCATTAAAGCTCTAGAAGCAGGCGGGAAAGTCTCGGTAGTTATACCATTAACCCAGCTTTCACCCGCGTTAACGGTTATACTAGGAGTTCTTGTTCTACACGAATCTCTTAGTTTGAGGCAAGCATTAGGGGTTCTCTTGGCTCTAATGGCTGTATTGCTATTAACGGTGGAATGATCAAGGGTAGAATAAATTATATAAAGAATATAAATGGTAAAGATTTAGATATTTATTTGCCCGGCTTAGAACTCGAAGTTGCCTCCGAATTTCTTACCGCCTTCCTCTTCCTCTTCGCCTTCCTCGCCCTTCTTCTCTTCCTTCTTTGGCGGGGCTGCTGAGATTACGTCGTCGATCTTTAGTAGGCTTATCGCAGCTTCACTTGCGCTCTTGATTGCCTGCTTCTTGACTAGTATTGGCTCGTAGACGTTTAGCTTTGTCATGTCTTCCTCAATCTTTCCTTCTACAACGTTTACTCCTGCGAACTTGTAGCCCTTGGCGTGTAGGCTTCTTAGCTGTAGTAGCGTGTCTAGCGCGTCCATGCCTGCGCTCTCTGCCAGCACTATTGGTATGACTTCTAGTGCTTCGGAGTAGGCTTCTACAGCCATCTGCTCCTTTCCGCCTAGAGTCTTTGCATAGTCCTTGAGCTTCTCTGCTATCTCGATCTCTACTGCTCCTCCACCGCCCACGATCTTGGGCTCCTTCATGATGTTCCTTAGAGAGTGTAGGGCGTCCATGACGTTTCTCTCAGCCTCGTCTAGAAGCATGTCGTTTGCTCCGCGTAGTAGTATGGTTACGCTCTTGGGGTTCTTTGCCCCTTCGATGAATATCATCTTGTCCTCTCCGACTCTCCTCTCCTCAACTAGCTCAGCATAGCCGAGGTCCTCTGGTTTGAGGTCTCTTAGGCTGGTCACTATCTTTGCTCCTGTTGCTTTTGCTATTTTTTCGATGTCGCTTCTCTTCACCCTCCTTACGGCTAGTATTCCTTTCTTTGCTAGGAAGTGCTGTGCCTCATCAATACCCTTCTGAGTAATCACAACATTAGCACCAGTAGCAGCAATCTTCTCGACCATTTCCTTGATTAGCTTGGTTTCCTCTTCTAGGAACTTCTCTAGCTGGTCAATGTCAGTGACCCTTATCTTGGTCGAGAGGTCTGGCTTCTGCACCTCTAGTGGAGTGTCTAGTACTGCGATCTTAGCGTTCTTTACTACTCTGGGCATGTCTGGGTGTACTACTTCCTTGTCGATTACAACACCTCTTATTAGCCTGCTGTCTAGTAGGCTTCCGCCCTTCTTCTTCTCGATCTTCACGTTGTCGAGGTCTACCTCGTAGCCCTCTCCCTTCTTTTCAGCGATTATCCTTATGGTGTTGAGGACTAGCTCGATGATCTTCTCTTTTTCTGGGCCGTGACCGACGAACTTGCTCGATATGGTTGTGTCGATTATTCTCCTGAGTACCTGGTCGTCCTCAACGTTGACTGGAACGGCGATTTCTGACAGGTACTCTAGGGCTTTGTGGAGCGCCTTAGTGTAACCGTCGATGATCGTTGTTGGGTGAATGTTCTCATCTAGCAGTTTCTCGGCCTTTTCGAGTAGAGTTCCAGCTAGTACAACTACTGTTGTTGTTCCGTCACCTACCTCTGCGTCCTGAGCCTTTGCTACCTCGACTAGGAGCTTTGCAGCTGGGTGCTGTACCTCCATCTCCTTTACGATGGTTGCTCCATCGTTGGTTACTACTATGTCTCCGAAAGCATCCACAAGCATCTTATCTAGACCGCGTGGTCCCAGGCTTGTTTTGAGGATCTCTGCTAGAACCTTTGCTGCGAGGATGTTAGCCCTTATTGCCTCACGACCGTAGGTCCTCTGGGTTCCCTCCTTCAATATCAGTATGGGTACTCCTGCTGCCATCTCATGTCACCTTTTCCCTAATTCGACTCCGAATTTTCAAGGGGGTAACACTTCTATATAAGCATTACGCAGAGAAACCGGATAAAAGATAAAAGACCGCCTCCACAGCCCATGTAAACGAAGGTGTAAAATCGAGTGCATAAATGCGATGTCTGCCGGAAAAAAGACGCAGTATATAAGAGAATTTACAGCGGACACAAACTATGCCTATCATGCCTAGAAAAAATACTCGCCAGGTCGGTTAAAAGAGCTATAGGAGACTCAAATCTCCTCGATCCTCGATCCAGGATACTTATCCCAGTTAGGCCAAGCGAGCCTGCGCATTCACTTGCGACAATTGCTTTACTGGCAAGGGTAGAGCAGAAGTTCGACGCGACCCTCATACTCTTAATCCCACAGGAACTCGGGAATCACCCCTCGATATCGAGAATGATTGACTTGATAGAGAGACGTGTAAACACAGAGATACTAGTGAAAGAATTCCCTATGCCAAAAAGAGTTACAGCAATCTCCTGCCTACGTTACGAAAGGGCTTGGAGCCTGTATCACGCGAGGAACTCCAATTCTGCCGTTGTTGCATTCCCAGTCTCTAGATCCTGTATGAATCTGACTGGTCTCGAGGCACTCCTGTCAGGAAACGTCGAGGCTCTCAGCGAGTCACTCCCCGTACTTCATTGGACCAAGCCACCACTCTTTGTCCCAACAATATACATCGAGGCTGAGGCTCTAGCTGCTTACGCGTTTCTAAAAGGCCTCTACATGGAGCCTCTGTGTGGTTTCACGGTTGGAGCCAAGATACCTCTCCTATCTATAATGGGTAGAAGGCCGGAGCTAGAATTCAGCAGCAACAAGACGATAATGAGGATTGCTAGTAAGTTAACGGGACTTAGAAAGTGTAGGATATGTGGAGGCTTCACTAGTTCGGGCGTGGTATGCAGGTATTGCGATGAAACCGGGGCTTCACGATTCTTCCCTCTTTAGGATCTTCCTCAGCAGGTCTCTCTCTTCTCGGGTTAAGTACAAGACGACTCCATGGGGGAGGCGTTGGCGGAGGCTGGGAGGATGCATGTCTCCATCATATACGACGAAGCCTGCCTTTATGATCTCTTCTAGGAGTGATTCATCTAGCATCTCGGCCAGCATTACTAACTGCCTATCGAACTCTATGGCCTTTTTGAGATCTCTCTCCTCAATAACCCGGCCACATACGATGCAGGAAAGGTCGGGCGTTACCGCGTAGAAACCACAATATGGGCACTGTATTCTCGTTGGTTTACCATATCTCTGCCAGAGGTATCTTAGGGTATCGAGTAGATAATCTAGTCCCGCTTCCACTATTTCATGGTATAGTCTAGGGGCTGCTCT
>JAADGB010000073.1 GCA_013152575.1 Thermoproteota archaeon
GCTCTGGACTCATACTGTACATGTAGTATATTGATATTGCTATGAGGAAGAGCGAGTAGACGAGCATCCTCAGCCTGAAGGATATGAACCTGGATATCCTCTCCGCGTCGTTAGTGACCCTGGATATCAGTTGGCCGACTAGCGTGTTGTCGAAGAAGTCCATGGACTGCCTCTGTATTGATAAGAATGCATCCATCCTGAGCTGGTATACGGTCTCCTGGGCCAGTTTTGTGAGTATGTATCTGCTCGTGAAGCTAAGTATACCGGCTAGGAGGGTTGCCCCTATAATGAGGAGGCCGTAGTATACTGCAGTGTCTAGGTTGCCTGGAATCACTCCCGAGTCTATGGCCCTCCTGACTAGGATGGGAACTATACCGTTGGCGTAGGACATCAGAACGACTAGTATGATGGCTAGCGTGAATAGGAGGGCCCTACCCCTCACCAGGTACTTGAGCAGTCTGGTGAACACCTTCACGCTACTGTACTCTGGCAACCTACAGCATCTCCCCACGCTACACTATCACTACACGCGTTTATATCGCTAACAGATATATGCATTTTCAAGCTAATAAACCACGTTATAGACAGGCAGAGGAATACATACACCCACCCCAGGGACCCCTACAGGGACCATGTACTCGCAGGCCTAAACAATAACGCGGCGACAACGGGGGTCCCGGAGGGACCCCCGGTTGGAGGGAGTATTCCTAGACGCTAAACCGGTAAGGGGAGGGCTAAAGCTAGCAATAGCTACGGAGGAGGGAATAACATACACCAGGGTACACGCCGTATTCAAGGCATACCTCAAACCCTCACCATACTACACGCCCGAAGAAATAGCCAATGGAATACACCACGACGAGATAGAAGCATGGGTTGAAGAGTGGCTCAAACCCCCATGGTACAATGAAGCCACTAGAGTAGTCGTGGTAGCCTCGGAGAACCCCTCACTCCTAAACCACGTATCCAGGACCCTCGAAGCAAAGGGAGTGGCGAGGAGGGTGAACGAGTACCCGGGTCCCCTGGTGACGGCCCTCTGGGAGCTAGGGGTCCCTCCGGGAACCACGGTGAGGCTAACAGCCAATGGAATAGAGCCCCTCGAAGATCCACGGGACCCCCTATACGAGCCCCCGCCCCTAACAATCGCCTCACTAGAAGCCTACTCCTGGCACGGGCCCATCTCAGCCCCATGGGAGAGGGCCGACTACTACCTCCTAGAATGCTGTGGGCTCAGACTAAAGCTGAGGGACCCCTACGAGGCCCTAGACATACTCGACTCGATGAGGCCCCACATAGTAGTATCCAGGCTGGAGACCAGGCACCAGATAGACACAGGGAGGCACGAGTGGCTCTGGTTCGATCCAACCAGAAACCTCGTCTCACCATGGGGGATCATAGAGTGGATGAGGATCTCATGGCTACCATACCACGAGGCACACGGGGCCGCGATAGGGAAGGTATTGACGGCGGCGGAGGCCAGGGAAGCATACAAGAGGAGGTTCCTACTAGACCCAGGGACCCCGAGGGCCGAGTCCTTCAGAAGCCTCCGCATGCTGACAGCGGCCGACATGGCTGGAGCCGCTAGGATACCCGAGCCAGGCCTCTACTGGAACATCATACAGCTGGACTACTCGAGCCTCTACCCGAGCCTCATACACATACACAATATAAGCTCAGAGACTGTTGAGAGACCCACATGCACAAGTTACAAGACGGCTCCCGGGGTAGGGCATAGGATATGCCTAGACGAGCCGGGCCTCGTCTCAACAGTTCTCGGGAGGCTTGTTGAGAGGAGGGCTAGGATAAAATCCTCGGGCTTGAGGGACCCGAGGGTCAAGGAGAGGAGTGAGGCTATCAAGTGGATACTCGTCTCCGGCTTCGGCTACCTCGGCTATAGGAACAGCCTCTTCGGGAGCATAACAGCGTATGAGTGTGTGACAGCCTATGCCAGGATGGCCCTATCGATAGCTGAGGAGGAGGCTGAGAAGGCTGGCTACCGGGTTATACACTCCATTGTAGACTCGATATTCATACAGCCCGTGGAGCCGGAGGCCACAGTGGAGGAGTTGATGGAGAGGATAAGGGTTAGGGTCGGGGTCCCTCTAAAGCTTGAGGCGAGATACTACTGGCTCTACATACCACCAACCAGGAAGGGTCCCGGAGCGGTCAACAAGTACTATGGAAGCCTCGTCGATGGGGGAGTGAAGCTTAAGGGGATAATGGCTGTCAGACGCGACACCCCGGAGTTCATAGCAAGGCTTCAAAGAGCTGTGATCAACATATTATCCCGTGCGAGGGACCCCCACTCCTTCACCCAAACACTATCCAAGACACGGGTAATCGTAGACGCGGCCATCGAGGCCCTGAGGGAGGGCCGGGTCCCTCTACGCCTCCTAGCAATTGAGAGGCGGGTCGGCGAGGGGGTTAGGAGGCCTCAAGCCTATGCTAGACGCCTCCTGGAGCAGGGGCTCATAGTTGACAGGGTGAAATATGTTGTGACAAGGAGGGGCCCCCAGCCGGTATGGGAGCTGTCGGGCGAGGAAGAGTATGATGTAGGCTACTATATGAGGATGGTTGAAAGCATGCTCCTCGAACTGCCGTCCCCGCAGGAGATCGCTGGTGTCGGGGTTCGTGGATTGGAGGCTTGGCCGCAGTACATAGGTAACACATAATATCATGGCAGGGTGCACATCAATATTTACAGGAGGCGGAGAGGGATATGGCTGGAATATGCGTCTCGATAGGAACGGACGATGGAATACACGTCAAGGTCGGGCACTTCGGAGACTCCAAATACTTCTACCATTATAGGTTGGAGGGAGATAATGTGACGCTGGAGAAAGTAGTGGAGAACCCTTACAGGGGAGAACACGGCCACGGCCATGGTCATGGTAGGCATACTAAGAGGGAGCGGATCTACGAGTTGAACAGGGAATGCAACGTTATTGTGGCGACGTTCTTCGGGCCTGGTGGAGAGGAGTTTATGAGCTCGCGTGGGATAAGGGTTGTGAGGGTGGATCCGGGTACCACGATTAGTGACTCGCTAAAGTTGGTCTCAAGAATGGTGTGACTGGATAGAATGATTTATCATTTATAATTTTAATTATTTAGTCTGGTTATTTAAATCAAGCTCGTTGGCTTGTAATGGATTAGAGTATGCTTAATATATATTAGCCATGAATATATATTAAATGAAATTGAGAGTGTAAAAAGTGTTCAAGAAATTAACAGTTTTGGCAATTGTATTTATAACTATGTCTATATTCCTCCCCGCCGCAAACTCCGCTGAGCCAGTCATAACAGATAGCACGATTATAGAAGGCGTGAATACACAGATCTTCAACATAACACTAGACGGGTCAAAAATAGTCTTCAACACATTCGACCAGGGCATACCCGAGGGAGACTGGTTCTTCGTATACAGCTTACAACTAGTACTGCTAGCGGATCTAGACGGGGACTTCTCAACAGGCTACTACATGCCCATATCGTTAAGCGGCGGCGGACAGTCAGGTATACCCGGGATCGACGCCTACATCTATATCAGGATAACATCAAACAACACCAACATCACGGACGCACTATTCTACGCGGAGTACGCGTATAGGAATGGAAGCTATGCAGGATTCACATACGCCAACCTACCAGACTCATACCACTTCATGAACCTCCAAGACAATAAAACGCTAGTAATCGACATGAACTGGACCGCTGTAAAGGAGGAATACATGAACAGGACAGGCGAGTCCCTAGACCTATCACCCATCATATACATTGTACCATACGGAGTCACAACCCGGAGCTACGTAGTCTACCAAGTCAACAGTCAAGACAACGCGGCAGCCTCCTCCCCCATATCACTACCACAAGCCAACATAGTCCTAGACGGATCACCACAAGACTGGACCAGTGTGAACCCGGCTCTCACAGAGCAATTCAGCAACCTTGGCAGGTGGGATACAGGCTCAGATATAGGATCAGCCTACCTAGCAGTCAATAATACACATCTCTTCGTGAGGATCGATCACGGCGGACCAATATACATGGCGACAGACGGTCCAGATGTAGCCAAATGGTACATCATAATCAGGCTCGACACCAACACCGACGGCATAGAGGACCTCACATTATTGCTTGAACCAAACTATGCCAGGGTATGGAACAAGACGGCGGGAATCATAAGATACCTCACACTAGGCAACGGATACGACTACAATAATGAAAACACGACGATGTTAGAAATCTCAATCAGAATGAGCCAAGCCCAAATCAACCTAACACAAGGACAGCCCGTCAGGATACTAGCGCTCAG
>JAADGB010000074.1 GCA_013152575.1 Thermoproteota archaeon
ACTACGAATAGTCCTCCTTCTTCGACCCGTGTCGCGAGCTTATCAAGCTGATTCATAGTGGGTATAAACACGACTAGCGGCGCGCCAGGCTTCAGGGCCTCGTATGCCGCTTGTAATGCATCCCACGGGTCGGGTAGATCTAGGAATCCGGCGTCTAGTCCTGTCACTCCTACTCCTTGTTTAACGTCTCCAAGCCTCAATGAAACGCATTGAGAGACCCCTGCCAGCTCAATGTTGTGTCTTGCCGCCTCCAGCATATCGTAACGCTCTTCGATGCCATAGACCCTCCCGTCTGGGCAGACTATGGTTGCTAAGACTACTGTTAGGAACCCGGAGCCTACTCCCGCTTCGAATACCTTGCTCCCCGGGCCTATGCCAGCTCTTAACGCGATTATGGCTGAGTCCTTGAGGTAGATAACCTGGCTACGCCGTTTACCGAATTCCTCCAGCAACTGGGGCCTGGTTGGGGGGAGAATATAGTATGTGGCTTTCCCTAGTTTGCCGGTGTAGCCCCAGGGTTTTCCTATTATCTCGTCCCATCTCAGTACTCCGGCGAAGGTGGCGTAGACTCCTCCCTTCCTCGGCCTGATATAGTATTGCCTCCTTTTCCATCCCTGGATTACTAGCAGTACCACTGGATCGTTCTCGGCTACAATCGACACTCTCTGGCACCGCCTATTACTCCTAGATATATAGCCCTTTATACTACACCGCCTACCAGCGGATTCGGAACTTGAGGGATCATTGATTGATCCCTCGGGCCGCCAATGCGGCTGGCCCGTAGGGTGGCTGTACGGTGAAGTCGAGGGAAGAGATCGAGAAGGAGGCTTTAGAGGTAGTATCCAGGCTCGACAGAGTAGCTGGTAATCCTGCACTACGTGCTATAAAGAAGCTCTTGGCAGGGCGTTGAAGGCTTCCATTCCGGCTAGGTATAGGGTTATGTTCGTCGTATCGGGTAGTAGCCCTGAGCGTGTCGGCGCGATAACTGCGAGAGCACTATTATACTATGAGAGGAGGTATAGGAAGATCGCTGGTAGGAGGCCTCTAAACGTTCTATACATGTTTCACGACGAGTTCGACGATGCAAGGTTGAGGAAGGAGATCGTTAAGAGGGCTGTCAAGGAGAAGGGCAGTCTATTGCAGCAGACAACAGCCCGTTACGAGGAGAGCGAGAAGTACCTCGGTACAACGTTCCAGGCACTGGTGCTCGACCTTACGAATGACTTGAAGCCCAACGATGTCGGGAGGCTAATCGGTGTTGTTGAGGGCGGTGGATTAATCATATTGCAAACTCCCAGCTGGGATGAATGGGATGAGAAGCTCACGCTCTTCAAGCAAAACCTCCTAGTCCCCGGTCATGAGGAGCCGAGGCACATCTTCATATCGTGGTTTAAGCGTAAACTACTCGAACACGAGGAGAACATCTACGTCTACAATGCCGACACGGGCGAGCTCATAAGTGGGAAGTCCGCCTCACAATTCCACCCGACGGGTAAGAAGACCATCAAGATACCGGGCAAGAGCCTATTCCCCAGGGAGATATACGAGTTAGCCCTCACCCAGGACCAGGTCCGTGTCATCAAGGAACTCGAATGGCTTTATGAGAAGCCTGGCAGGGGAGAGAAGAAAGCGATCATTGTCACAGCTGATAGGGGTAGGGGTAAGAGCTGTGGAGTAGGAATAGGCCTAATAGGCCTGGCACTGAAGCTGGGAGAGGTTAAGAACAGGGTGAGGATCCTCGTAACCGCGCCTAGTTTGAGCAATGTGCAGAGCCTCATGGAGCTTGCCTATAAGGCTGCTGAAGTTGTAGGGTTGAAACCCAGAGCTATCAAGAAGGGAGGCAAGATCATCGAAATCCAAGGCTACAAGTTCAGCCTGGAGTACTGGGAGCCCCTAACTATAACCAGGCTCCAGGGAGATATCGTGGCGGTTGACGAGGCGAGCGGTATACACGTACCCCTACTACACAAGATATGGAAGGCGCATAGACGCCTCGTCTTCGCAGCAACAATACATGGATACGAGGGTGCGGGCAGAGGTTTCAGCGTGAGATTCCTCTCAGCTTTAAAGAACGACCCCAACACCAAGATCAGGACTGTTGAGATGGAGGAGCCGATAAGATACTCGAAGGGGGACCCTGTGGAGAAGTGGTTATTCGACGTCCTCCTACTCGATGCGGAGCCAGCGGTTCTTGAGAAGGAGGATCTTGAGGATATCAAGGAAGGTAGACTGGAGTACCTGAGGCTTGACCCCAAGTGGCTCTTCAGCCAGGAAGGAGAAGAAACCCTTAGACAGCTCTTCGGTATCTATGTACTAGCCCACTATCGTAACGAGCCCGACGACCTAGGAATGCTGGCCGATGCCCCCCACCATAGTATTAGGGCCGTTAGGACTGCTAGGAAGGGCAAAATTGTAGCTGCTGCGCAAGTCGCTGAGGAGGGCGCCCTCCCCGAAGACTTGATTGACAGACTTCTCAGAGGAGAAAAGATAGCTGGCAACATCATCCCTGACAGGATGCTGAAGCATGCCAGGATTAGAGAGTATGGTAGGATGAAGGGCTGGAGGATCGTTAGAATCGCGACCCACCCAGAAGTGCAGGATAGGGGTATTGGTTCAAAGCTCCTCGAATATCTCTACGAGGAGAGTATCGAGAGAGGCTATGACTGGCTTGGAAGCGGGTTCGGAGTAAACGACCGACTCCTACGCTTCTGGCTGAAGAATGGATTCACCGCGTTGCACCTGAGCCCAGATAGAAACCCTGTCAGCGGAGAATACACTACGCTTGTGATGAAGCCTATAAGCGAGAGGAGCAGGAAGGCGATATACTACTCGTCAAGGGAGTTCAAGTGGAAGCTGCTCAACAGCCTCTACGACACATACAGCGACCTCGAGACTGAGGTGGCCATAATGATGCTAGACCAGGACCCACCAGGCATTGATCCCGACTATGAGCCGAGAAATACGCCTATCGTGAGGGATAGGCTATGGGTATACAACTTTGGGCCAATGACGTACGAGGCTGCAACGGACATCATCAACGAGTTGGCTAAGACCTACTGGATGCACCCGCCCGAGAAGAGACCAGAGCTCTCTGATAAGGAGAGGTATATCCTAGTTGCCAAGGTGTTGCAGGGTAAACCTTGGGAGGAGGTCGCCGAGGAACTAGGAGTCCACACGTATAAGGTGATGGTCGGCCTCAAGGACATCATCAGGAAGATGTCGAAGCACTACTATGGTGTCGAGGAGGAGTCCCCCGTCGGAGTAGAACTCGACGAGTTGGAGGAGGGCTAAATCATTAACCTCCACCTCCCCACTTCTAGTCCAGGGATGAGGAGGGCTTTTGGGTCCGATCGTGTATGAGGACCCCACCCTTGTCCGACCTCTCTACGATTAATTATTAAACCAGGATATCAACACTGGCCATATTGGAGAATGAAGATGACGTCGAAAAGCCCAGTTGAGAAGCTGACACAAGCCGTACTAGGGCTGGAGCAGGGGCTCCTAGACTTACACAACGAAGTACAGGGCTATGCTAACGAGCTAGTCAGACACGGAGATGCCTTGGCGAGGCAGTTGGCAAACGATATTGAGATCGTGTTGAAGGGCCTCGTTGACGAGATAAAGAAGGAGTTAGAGAATCAGAAGGCTGCAGTGAGGAGCTCCTATGAGGAGAAGACTAAGAGCGAGCTAGAGAAGATACACAAGCAGGGTAAGGAGAACCTCGACGCCGCGGTAGACGCGGTGGTCGAAGAGATTATCAAGATCGTCTCTGGGGTGTAATCCCCGGTGCCGTCAAAGCCTAGCCCAACGAAGTACGCGCCTATAACGCCTCGAATGAGAGCCATTCTTCCCAAACTACTCACTAGTGATAGGGTTAGAGAACTCGTAGCCCAGCCTAGTCTCGAGGAGGCTCTTAGCCTTCTCAAAGACACGATATATGGTGAGGCCATAAAGTCCACGACACTGAGGGGCGTCCAGAGAGACCTAGCCAAGTTCTACGTAGACTACATTGTGAGGATAAAGCGACACGCTCCAAAAGACTCCCATCCACTAATCGATGCATTCCTACACGAGTTCGAGGCCGGAGACCTACTAACCCTAGCAGTATACAGCTCGACAAGATCCGGGGAGACGCCAGACATAGTAACTAAAAACATCGACGCATGCCTCTCCGCAAAACTAGCAAAGGAGCCAGAGGCACTAGTCAGCTTTACCCGATTCCTAGAATACCTCCAGGGTACCTGGGCCAGCAGATACGTCAACGTGATTAGAAGAGTAGCTGAGATGGGTGATCCAACAAGAATCACGTGGGCGAAGCTCGCCATTACAGCAGGAGAGTATAGTCTAGCTTTACAAGAACTGGATCCCAGGCTTGGAAGGCCGATGGCGGCCAAGCCCATATGCCCACTGTTAAACTGGACTATAGCGGCGTTCCTCATCCAAGCTAAGAAGGAGGGGTTGGAGGCTAGGTTCATAGACGAGGTGCTCGTCGACGTTCCAGCCTGCGGATTCAATGTGAGAAATGCTAAGGCCGCTTACGAGAGAGAGCCAGGCCCTGACAGCCTTGCAGGAGTGGTAGAGGAGATAGTGAAGTACGTGAAGATAGACGTATCAAAGGACCTGGTGGAAGCGCTTGAAGAAGCTAGGATTAACGCTAGAAGGAAGAGCGTACAGTTAGCAAAGACAGTGTTCTCAAGCTACCCATTCCACGCTGGCCTAATTGCCGCAGGCCTAACCCTGTTGAAGATTAACATAGAGGATCTCCTCACTGTATTGACAGGAATCTCTCTCAGACTAAGCCCTGAAGAGTACCTAACCTACACAATATTCGCTTAAAGGCCTTAACTATTCTATTTTCTCCTCGCTATTACTTCTCCTACTGTTTTGGGGTTTAGGAATATACTTTCCGCCTAACTAGTATTATTCGAAGTGGGAGGGCTTCTAGGCATGAAGAAGAAATCAACAATTAAGCCACTC
>JAADGB010000075.1 GCA_013152575.1 Thermoproteota archaeon
TTTTCTGTTTCTCCGCCTAGCTTTATCGAAGTTCCTACTATGAAGCCGTCAGAGAATCTCCAATATTCTGATATGTTTTCAGAGGAGATGCCGCTACCAATCACAAGTTTCGTTTTGAAGGGTTTGAGACTTGACTTTAACTCGTTCAAATATTCCTTCTCTGGAGGCACCCCGGTTTTGGGTCCAGTGGCTACGATTGCTGAAATTGGTATACCCGCCCTTTCGAGACACTCGATCATTACATGGGATACGCTGTATTCGTCGATCAAGGGCCAACTGTGTTTCACATCGATGTCGACTAGTATTTCGAACTCTCCTCTTGACAGTGCTTCATACAAGTTTAGCTCCGACACAGCTCGTGCTAGCTCTTGTACTGAGGGTTCCAGGACTCCTTCAGGGGATACTCTGTACTCGCAGAGGTTGTTCACTCTAATGAACTTAGCCCCGCCCGCGAGGGCAACGTAGATTGACTCGTATGGACTGTTCCTGAGGAGGCTTACTCCAACTGGAATATTTACTACTCTCGCTACTTCTCTGACGACGCCGGTCATGGCAGCTATCTGGCCAGGTGTTGCCCTTATACTGTAGGGTTTATCTCCAAAATTCTCTATGATAACGGCATCGAATCCTGCATTCTCATACTTTTTCGTTTCTTGTTTAGCATACTCGTATATTTCCTCGATGCTCCATGTTTTTCCGATCCCTGTCGGATAACTCCTTTTCATGTAACCAGGCGATCCCGGTAGAGGTGGTAGATGTACTACTCCTATCAATGGTTTGCAGGTCTTAAACAATGACATTATCCTTCCCCTTCATATCAAGATAGTTATTGGGCAAGGTTATGTGTATGATGTCCCACAACCCGTAGAGTGTTAGGAGGTTGCGAGCTTTTGTAAGACGGAGATCACCAGTCGGACTCCGTATCCTGGAGCATGTCTTCCAGGCCAATATTCTGGCGCTATTGATGAAGCCTCTCCTCCACCTATTCCAGGCCCGGCTATATCAACGTGTACGAACTTCTTTCCATGGCTGAACTTTTCCAGGAACAGGGCTCCGTATATTGCTCCTCCCCACCTTCCACCTACATTGCTTATGTCGCCAAGTCTCGCGTTCTTCGTTAGTAGCGGCTTGTATACATCTGCCATTGGAAGCGGCCATATTAGTTCTCCTGTCTCTTCTGAAGCGTCTCTAAACGTGTTTTCTAGCTGCTTGTCTCTCGTGAATAGTGCTGCGATTAGGGGTCCCAATGCTACTACTGCTGCACCGGTGAGAGTTGCGAGATCAATTATAACATCGGCGCCTATTTCTTTGGCTGCATAGGCTATTGCATCTGCGATTACTAGTCTGCCTTCAGCGTCTGTGTGTCCTATGTCTACTTTTGTGCCATCCCACATTTTGATGACGTAGCTTGGCAGGTACGATTCCCCGTCTAGCGTGTTTATTGCGACCCCAAGTAGCCCGTATAGGTCTATTTGTAATCCTAGTTTGGCGGCAGCCCATAGTATACCGGCAACCGCCGCTCCTCCCGCCTTATCCGCGTACATATCGGACATCGAATGCGATGGTTTAACCTGTATACCTCCCGCATCGAAGACTAGTGTTTTACCGACGAGGGCTATTTTCTTCCCTCCTCCCTTGTAATGGATCTTGACGAGTACAGGTTTGTACTTGCTGCCTCTTCCAACGTTGACTATTCCTCCGAATCCCTCCTTGACTAGCTTATCATAATTGAATACTTCCACGTCAACGTTCGGCAAGCTAGAGAATAGATCCTTTATCTTCTCGGCAAGACGCTCAGGATACAAGTCATTGGGCGGTGCATTTGCTATGTCTCTAGCTAGATATACGCCCTCCACTATAGGTTTGATATACTCTAAGTTTACTTCTCCATGATAATAGACTACTCTAAGCTTGGCTTTTTTCTCACTCTTGAAGTAATCTAACACGTATGCTCCAAGCAGGAATCCGATCATAGCTTCATTTGAGAACTCGGCGTTGAGTCCACTTAGGTCTACAATGACCTCCTCATGCTTATCAACTACCTGTTTCGCCGCTTTAGCCAATCCTCTTCTGTAATCATCTACATTCTCTCCCTTACCAACACCAGCTAGCAAGAAAATCTTACCGTTCAGGGGAAACGTGTACAGCTCTCCCCGTTTAGCCTTGAACAGCCCGGTTTCAGCAGATTTACTTACAAGACCCCCCGACACTTCATCAAGCTTCTTTACAATGCCCTCAATTACGGGTTTGTCTTCTCTCTGCTTAACGGGTATTATGACAACCTTCGGCTTATCTACTTCGAGAGGATCACCATCAAGCTTCAACACGCTAGGTGGAACTGTGTAGATCATGCCATATTCACCGATTTACCTAGATGCAGGTGAAGAGTAAAAGAATATGCATATAACGATTCCAGGAGTAGATATAGTATAAGCGGACCCGTGCCCGTCTGAGGCCGCGGTAACCGCGGTATAGGCGATGAAGGCGGGTTTGCGCGCCTTCTACTCTATAATTTATACAACGTAGTGAATCCCCAACTGCTGAATAGAACGATTTTACCCTTGGACAAACTCGTTGCCTATAACCGGGAGGTAGGGTATTGGATAAGGTTGCAGTAATAGACCTTGGAGGACAGTATGCTCATCTCATAGCGAGGAGACTGAGAGAACTTGGAGTCTATTCAGAACTTGTATATCCAGAGGAGATTATTGAGAGTATAGAGGGTTACTCTGCATTTGTCCTAAGCGGTGGTCCTTCGAGCGTATGGGAGGCTAACCACGACCAAGTGGCTCAGAAGTTGATCGAAGAGAACAGGCCGATCCTTGGAATTTGTTATGGTCACCAGTTGTTAGCCAAGGTTCTAGGTGGAAAGGTGGGTCCCTCTCCTAAACCAGAGTTCGGCCCCACATATGTCGATATAATTAAGAGTGAGAAGATACTCGCTGGCTTCCCATCTAGGATAAAGGTATGGATGAGCCATAACGATGCAGTACTAGAGCCTCCTCCTGGAGTCGAAGTCTCAGCTACAAGTGAAGGTAGCCCAGTTGCAGCGATGTGGATAGGAAACGTTTACAGTGTTCAATGGCATCCCGAGGTTAAACACACTACTCTAGGGAGGGAATTGCTAGATAATTGGATTAAAGAGGCGGGATTGAAGAGGGAGTGGAGGCCAAGCAAGCTAATCGACGAGCTAGTAGAATACGTGAAACGCACGGTAGGAGACTCGCTCGCCATTGCCGCAGTCAGCGGAGGCGTAGATTCTACTGTCGCATCAGTGATTGCATACAAGGCTATTGGTGACAACCTCATCCCAGTCTTGATCGACCATGGACTTCACCCAGAAGGCGAAGTTGAGAGAGTAAGGGAGGCCCTGACAAGACTCGGAATAAGACTAAAGGTTGTAGACTATAGTGAGGAATTTCTAACAGCGCTCGAGGGAATCTCGGATCCAGAAGAAAAGAGGAAGGTCTTCGGACGCGTATACGCGGAGGTATTCGAGGAGATTGCTAGAAGCACTGGAGCCGAATACCTAATTCAAGGTACAATCTACCCCGATGTAATCGAATCTGGAGGAAGGCGTGGAGCCGATGTGATCAAGAGTCACCATAACGTGGGAGGTTTGCCTGAAAGGTTTGGACTGAAACTTGTTGAGCCTCTCCGCATGTTCTACAAGGACGAAGTAAGGGCCATAGGTCGATTACTAGGATTACCCGATGAACTCCTCTATAAGCAGCCAATTCCAGGGCCAGCTCTGGCAGTCAGGGTCGAGGGCGCCATAACACGCAGGCTAGTGGAAATTGCTAGGAGGGCCAACGCTATAGTCTCTGAGGAGGTCGAGAGATATGGATACTCCAGGGAGCTCTGGCAGTATTTCGCTGTTGTGACTAAGTCAAAGGCTACAGGGGTTAAAGGAGACAAGAGGGCGTATGGTCTAGTAGTGGCCGTTAGAATGGTTAAGAGCGATGACGCAATGACAGCAGAGGTCTTTAAACCAGATTGGTCGCTTCTCGAATCCATTATGAGGAGAATAACGTCGGAAATACCCGAAGTTGTAAGGGTTGTCTACGATATAACTAGTAAGCCTCCGGCTACAATTGAATGGGAGTAAATAATACTAGAATATTTTTTATGTGTCTACTATCTCGTCGAGATCAGATAGGTCTATCTCTATGATAGTTCCTTCCTCCTTCTTCTCCTCTCCCTCTCTCATAGCCTCCTCATCGCCACCCGTCTTTATCTTCTTGATAGAATCCTTCCACTTTGCACCGCAGTTAGGGCACTGGAAACTCCCCATTATAGTGACGGTTATTCTCCCATACTTGTCGGGTATCGGTGAAACTATTGTCCAGGTCTTGACGGGCTCATTGACCCTTGTTCCACAGCTCGGGCATATGAATGGATCCTTCTTTTTCCTCCTAGGCAAGTCCCTTCCACCTCGCTACTCCGCCATTCTGGCGCTCCAAGCTGATATTGAATGGGTATCCATACTCTTTAAGGATGGTGGCTATTTCTCTCACAATAAGCCCAACTTTTTCAGGCTGTATTCGATGGCCGGGATGTGGTATGAGTAATGACGCTGTAACAGCATCGGGGCTGAGTTCTTCGATGTATATTCTTGCTTCTCCCGGTATGGCTGTTACGCTACCTGCAATATCGTAGAGTCTCTCCTTCAGTTTAGCCGTTATATCCTCTGCAACATCTACGTCTTCGAACCCCCATATTCTAACTCTAAACTTGGCATAAACTGGTTCTTTGATCGTTGACTTTAGTTTTGAAAGGAATACCCGGTTGGGTAT
>JAADGB010000076.1 GCA_013152575.1 Thermoproteota archaeon
TGGAGATACACACGAATACTACTGTTACACGAGTCGATGCCGACCATTGCAGAGTAAGGCTATCGAATGGGGTTGAAGTGGAGACTGACCACATCCTCGTCGCTGTAGGGCGTAAACCCTTCACTCAAGGACTAGGTGTTGAAAGAGTAGGCATAAGGCTGGGTGATCGAGGAGAGATCCTCGTCAATGAAGCAATGGAAACCAACGTTCCAGGAATATACGCTGTAGGTGATGTGACGGGAGAACCGATGATAGCCGGTAAGGCTAAATTACAAGGAATAGTTGCTGGCGAGAACCTCGCGGGAGCCAACAGGAAGCTGAGGCTAGACCTAATACCCCACACGGTTTTCAGCGACCCGGAAGCTGCCGGAGTTGGAATCTCCGCGTTAAAAGGAGATCCTCGTTACATAGTGAAACGCTTCCCTGTTGGCGCGAATTATCGGGCTATCGTGAATGAGAGGATTAATGGGATTGCCAAGATCGTGGCTGAAAAGGAGTCTAGGAAGATCGTTGGATTCCACATGGTTGGACTATATGCTAGCGAAGTAGTGAACACCGCTGTCGTGGCGATAAGCAAGGGATTAACACTAGATGAAGCCGTTGAAACACTATTCACGCATCCAGTGATGAGCGAGGTATTCCTTGACGCCGCACACCTAGCGCTGGGCTATAACGTGTATCTCCCAAGGAGGGGATAATCATGTCCAACACTACTCCTTTCGACTTCGGGAATCCTCCATGGGTAAAGAGCTATGATCCAGGGGTACCCGCGAGGGTAGAAGTACCCGACATAATGCTGCACGAGATGTTGATAGAGACGGTTAGGAAGCATGGTGATAAGCCAGCTGTCACATTCTATGGGGAGACCCTCTCTTACCGCCAACTATTGGACCATACGATGAGAGTAGCCGCTGGCTTGAAAAAGGAGGGAGTTAATGAGGATGGCTGTGTTGCTATCCTCTTGGCCAATACCATCCAGTTCATTACCGTGAGCTACGCGGCTATGATGATAGGTGCCAGGGCCTGCCTCCTAAACCCGCTCTGGAGTATGGTTCAAGTCGACGACACGCTTCACTGGATCAAAGCTGATCTCGTCGTAGTCCAAGACGCGTTATTGGATAGGTTGGGAGGAGTATTGGATAAGTGGCCGGCAATCGTCTCGTCTCTAGATGAATACGGGAGCCTATCCTGGAAGACTAAGGTACGGATTGGAAGGCTAATGGGTAAGTTACCAAAACCTCCTCGCAAGGCTAAGCGCTATAGAGACCTATTAAAGATGGGGAAAATAGGAGAAGCCGAGATTTACCGTGGGGATCCCTCAGATAAAGTAGCAGCCCTACTGTTCACCGGAGGGACGACTGGTAAGCCGAAGGCAGTAATGCTTACACACAAGAACATCATTTCGAACATTCTCTACCAGAAGATATGGTTCCACCGTGAAGAGGGCAAGGATAGAGTCCTAGGCCTGCTTCCCTTCTTCCACGCATACGGATTTGGAAGCATCCTGGGCCTCACACTGATGCTCGGTGCACACATGATACTACAGGTACGATATGATCCCAGAGAATTCCTAGAGTTAATCGCCAAATACAGGATCACGCTCGTACCGGCAGCGCCTACGATATACCTTAACCTATTAAAGGTGTTCACAAGGGAACAACTCGAGAAGATAAGGGATATACCCGAGATATGCTTCAGCGGCGCGGCACCGTTACCTGTAGAGGTTATGAAGAAATGGGAAGAGATAACAGAATGCCCTATAGTCGAGGGTTATGGTTTAACAGAGACTAGCCCAGTTGTAGCTGCTAACCCCGTGAAGGGTAAGAAGAAGCCTGGTAGCATCGGCCTACCTATGCCGAACACCCTTGTAGCCATTGCCGATCCAGTGGAGCCCAAGCTCATCGATGGCACAGGCGAGCTAGTCGTTTCCGGGTTGCAGGTAATGAAGGGCTACTATAACATGCCCGATGAAAATAGGAGAGCCTTCTTCGAATGCTGTGGCTACAAGTGGTTTAGAACTGGAGACATCGGCTATATGGACGAGGAAGGATACTTCTACATCGTTGATAGGAAGAAGGACGTGATAAAATACAAGGGTCACAGCGTCTTCCCAAGAACAATCGAGGAAGTCCTCTATAAACATCCATGCATCGCCGAGGCAGCAGTTATAGGAGTGCCCGATCCGGAGGTTGGAGAGAACATTAAGGCGTTCATCGTGCTTCGCGACGAGTGTAAGGGCATGGTCAGCGAGGAGGATATTAAGGCTTGGGCTAAGGAGAGGCTTGGCCTC
Organism: Thermoproteota archaeon; assembly: GCA_013152575.1. GTDB lineage: Archaea > Thermoproteota > Thermoprotei_A > Sulfolobales > Acidilobaceae > Thermodiscus. Next base: position 2,291 of record JAADGB010000076.1, read on the forward strand.
CACGAGTATCCTAGGTTGATCGAGTTCAGGGAGGAGTTGCCGAAGAGTAGGGTTGGTAAGATACTTAGAAGAGTCCTTAGGGAGGAGGAGTTAAGGAAGCTGGGTAAAACCTAATTCCCTACTGAAAATATATGCGCTGTAAACCTAAACACCGCCTCTTTCATCTAATGCTAGAGGGTATGGTAGGAGAGATTTGATCTGGCCTGGATGGTATAGTGATAGGATAATAGACTTCATTGTATTGGAGAATGCTGCGAGCATAGTTCACTTTCTCTTTGCTGTCTTGGTTACACTATTGGGTTGCCATAGGAGAGTCTTCCCTGTATTCGCATTCTACCAGTTCATTACGACGCTTGCCAAAACCTTAGCCTTCCCACAGCATACTCTAGCCGATTGGAGCTGGGACTTCTTCGGCGACGTGTTCGAGTTCCTCATTGGGATTGGCATAGTGGAGGCAGCGGGTCTAGCAGGGAGGTATAAAACGGGAGGATTCGTGGAGAGGGCTTGCAGCGTTAAGGGGATACTTGTAGGTCTAGCAGTACTGCTAGTGGTATGGCTGTTCATGTTCCTGAGAGCTTATGGCTCCATTGGTTAACCACATTAGAGCTACTACTCGCTTCTTGACGCTAGTATGTTTTGCATTTTAGTCAAGGCCTTGCCCAAGGGAACCTCATAACCTAGTGTGTTGAAGCTCCTTTCGAGAGCTGCGATTGTCGATATCAACTCATTATAGCCTACCTGTCCCATGTGGCCTATCCTGAATATCTTGCCTTTAAGCTCGCCGAGCCCACCGGCTATCTCAATGCCCCTCTTCCTCATCTCCTTGTAGAGACTACTCCATTCCACGCCCCTTGGTAGATACGCCGCGGTGACCGTGTCGGCTCTATAGCCTTCCTTGGCAACTAGTTCCACTCCCATTTCCATGAGGGCTGACCTTACGAGAGAGGCCATAAATCTATGTCTCTCGAACCTCTTCTCTAGACCCTCCGCGAGTATCAGATCGAGGGCTCTATCAAGACCGTATACCAGGTTCACGGCTGGCGTAACATAGTAGTTCTTCGTTGACTCCATCTCCTTCCTCAACATGTCTAGGTCGAAGTAGAGGGACTTGTTCTGAGCCTCAAGTTCCCTGCTAAACTCTCGGCTGAATGCCACTATCCCAAGACCCGGCGGAGTGCCCAATGCCTTCTGGGACCCAGTGAAGCATACATCTATTCCCCAACCATCTAGGTTGGACCTCATGCCTCCCGCCGAGGCCACGCAGTCAACTATTATTCGAGACCCATGCTCCCTTGCCACCTTAGCGAGATCGCTTATCGGATTCGCTACACTCGTGGACGTATCCACATGCTGCAGTGCAATCACATCGACATCGCCATGCTTCTTTAACGCGTCTTCCAACGCCTCTGGCGAGAACCCCATACCTAAGGGAGCCTCCTCAACAACTACATCAGCCCCTAGTAGCCTCGCACCCTTAGCAAGGTAATCCGCGAAATAGCCCGCCTTCAACACAAGTACCTTCGACTTACCTCTAACAACACTCCGCAGAGCTAGATCCATCGCACTAGTACCACTACCTGGGATTAGAATGACCTCACCCTCCGTCTCAAACACCTTCTTCAACTTAGAGATAACAGTTTTGTGTAGTTCTTCGAACTCCGGTGATCCGTGGTTGATGGTTGGTTGAGCCATTGCTAGTAGAATATCGTAATCTACAAGTGTAGGGCCAGGGGTCATTAGAATTATTTTATTGTGAGGCATGGTTCAACTCCAACAACTACAATATATCGTTAACCTAAATAAAACTAACTGATAATTTGGGTTGTCTTGAATCCGCATGGTAAATA
>JAADGB010000077.1 GCA_013152575.1 Thermoproteota archaeon
CTGTACTCGTCGTCAAGCATAACCGCTATGGTCTCCATTATTGGATACCATCTGCCACAGTTACGGCAGACGATAACGCCAGTCCTTATCCTCTTCCTGATGCACTCCTGGCACGTCTCGAGTGGTACGTCTTCGGCCTTCATGTTCTTATAGTAGCATTTCCTCTTGCACTTGATCTTCTCTACTGCTAGCTTCGAGTCCTCTTCAACCTCTTCTATCACGTGTAACAGTAGGTCGTCGCTCTTACATACTGGACACGCCAGTATATCCATTACAAAGTACTTCACACCTATTCACCCACTCCACATCTGTTCTTGACAACGGACTTAACCTCGCCTAGTATCCTCTCTGCCTCCTCGCGCGTCTTGGCTTCAAGCATTATCCTAACAACTGGCTCTGTTCCACTGGGCCTTACTAGTATCCAGAAACCTTCTCCAAATACCTTGACACCGTCAATGGTTACCTGTCGCAGGCTTGAGTAGTGCTCTTTGACCGCGTCCACGGCGCATAGTGCCTGCTCTCTAGTGGCTGGAATCTTCGTCTTTATGGGATAGTAGGTTGGTAGCTCTCCGAGTATTGAGGAGAGGCTTCCCAGTTCATCGACTAGGTGTAGGAGTAGCGCCGCCTTCATCGCCCCGTCTCTTACAATCTGGTGTGGTGTGTGCATGTAACCTCCATTCTCCTCGAAACCAGATATTGCTCCCCCGTCGCGTTTGATCATTCTTGAAATCACTACGCTGCCTACCGGTGTCCATACAACCTCTATACCGCGAGGGCGTAGGTAGTCTTCTACTGCTATGCTACTTGAGACCCCAGTATAGACTCTTGATGGAAGGTTCTTCCAGTAACCGGCAACATATGCGGATAGTATCGCTCCGGTTCTATCCCCCCATACAACATTTCCATTATCATCGATGACGATTGCACGGTCAGCGTCTCCATCATGTCCTACACCGAATGATGCTCCCACGTTCTTCACTAGCCCTGCAGCTTCTTGCAACGAGTCTGGAGTAGGCTCGGGCTCCCTGCCTGGGAATAATGGGTCAAGGTTACAGTTGATGGTCCTGACCTGCGCTCCTAGCTCTCTTAACACCCTAGGAGTTATTAGGGAGCCAACACTGTTCGCACAATCTACTACCACCTTGTGGTTCTTCTTGACTCCTGGCAAGGGAGATAGAGCGTTTAGTATACCATTCACGTAAACGTCGATTGCTTCCTCTATGACCTTAGGGTCGTATACGTAGGAGCGCCAGGCTAGGCTTGACCCTGTGCCCTTGAAGTAGTATTCTTCAATAATCGCCTCATCCTCCCTGGGAACCTCTATGCCGTCTGATGCGATAACCTTTATACCATTGTATTCTGGTGGATTGTGGCTGGCCGTTATCATGACCCCTCCATCATAGGGTCCCTCCTTAACATTGTATTGGAGTCCCGGTGTCGGTATCAGGTTTGCGTCATAGACTTTCACACCCTCTGCTAGGAGACCCGCGATAACGGCTGATTTGATCATCGAGCCTCCGACTCTTACGTCTCTTCCAACCAGCACCCTAGAGCCTTTACCGAAGTATGCTCCTATCGCTCTTCCAAGCCTTAACGCGAGTTCTGGAGTGAGGCTCTCACCAACGACCCCGCGGACCCCGTCTGTCCCGAATAACTTGCCCATCTACCTTCCCTCCATTACATTGGAGAATGCTATCCTCACTATTTCATTTAACGCCCTAGAAGCCTGGTCAATACTCTTCAACGCGACCTCCTTATCGAGCCTTACTACGAACTTGTCGGTTACCAGCAGGGTTTCCCCACCCTCCGGGTCTATTATGTCGAAGGGCCGTATCTTCAACCCTATAGCCGAAGCCTCTACCTCGCTCGAAGTATAGGGTCCCAGCAATCCACTCCATGGATGAACCACGTAGACCTTCTTGCCAAGCTTCCACGCCAGCTTGACTGCAGGCTCCACTCCATAGTCCGTGACAATTAAGCCGTCGCTTGTCATAGCATAGCTTGGAATTATCACCGCATGGGACCTCTCGATAGCCCAATACCTCATATCGTCCTTAACAGCTATCGAATTGATTCCAAGCTTCAATAGTCTCTCGCTGAAAGTCAATCCATGCTTTAATGGCTCCCCAATAGTCACCCTTACATAGCTTATCTTCGACCTGGCGTTCGTGATTATCCTCTCAAGCATCTTCCCACTAGTTGGAGAGAATAGTTCCGAGTCGGGTAGGAGGTCAATGGTCAACGATCTAGCCTGCATGTCGAGGTTCTCTACGTCTCCCCTCTCTATAATCTCTAGAAGACTCCTCATGAAACGCGAGTATCTCTTCTTGTCAACAGTATCAAGGTAGCCGGAGTCAAGGAGAATGTTGGCGAGAAGCGATACCATAGATATCATGGAGTTAAAGGCGAATAGTCTTCCTATCTCGGTTAGATCACCCAGGTCCCGTATCAGTTTCTTGGGGCCTCGTCCAGCCATGTAGTCAAATAGCCTCCTGCGGAGATAGAATCCCAGTTCGAAGGGATCATAGGTTATGTACTCGTCGAGATAGCGCTTCGCCGCTTCCACAAGACTCGAACGACGGAATATCAAGTGTATTCTCCAATAATACTCTATGGGAATTGCCACCTATATTACTAGTGTAGAAACCTATGAGGAGTCGAGGGACCCCGTTAATGACGGAATGGCTGGTTGGCGCCGATGAAGCTGGTAGGGGAAGCCTTGTAGGAGAAATGATAGTATCAGTAGCAGCTGTTAGAAGCGATTGCCTCGATAAACTCCGCGAGATGGGGGTAAAAGACAGTAAAGAATTGTCGCCTACTGCGCGGGCCTCGCTCTACAGGGAGATAGTCTCATTAGACTGCATTGTCTTCTCAGTGCAGCCAGTTCCGCCATCGGAGATAGACAAGAGGAGCCTGACAATCCTAACCGAGGAAGCTATAGCAAAAGCATACTCCAGGGTAGCAACCCGGATAAGTAACTCTTCAGTAGCGAGATTCACCGTTGATAGATACGGTAAACTCGTGAAGCTGAGGATCTATCTCCGGAGGCTAGGCTACAAGGGACCAATAATCATCGAGGAGCGAGCCGACCAAAGATACCTTGAGGTTGCGACAGCAAGCATAATCGCGAAGTACGTCAGGGACGCCAGGATAAGAGTGCTTGCCAGCATGTACGGCGTCGAGGGCAGCGGTTACCCCAGCGACCCCAGAACGGTTGACTGGGTTATGTCAACCATTATGAAGGGTGAAAAGCCACCAATCATCAGATACTCTTGGGGGACCCTCGAGGGCACCGGCCTGAGGGTGAAAAAGGAGAAGAAGAGGGATGAACACCGTATAACCCTCGATGACTTCCTATAGTCAATGGGGGCTTTGGGGTTAAGGCGGTAGAATTGGGTAGGCTTATCACGCCCGGCAAGGCTCTTGGCAAATTGCTGATTGAGGCTGGGATTAACGGGATCTGTGTTACTAGGCCCTTCAATAAGAAGAGGTTGTTGGAGCTGGGCTTGCAGGAGATAGCCATCTCTATCTTGATCGACGAGCTATCAGTTTGTAAGAGTGAAGCCAACCTGTACTGTAAACCCTTACTCATGGACAATGGCGTTGAGATAGCCGTTCCTAACCGCGAGGGGAGACCATACGATTACGTTGTTGCTCGAAAGAACTGTTCCATACCAATCATCAGCTGGCGCGACCTATACCAGCAACTCCCGAGTCCACCGTTACCAGCTGTAGTAGTGGATATGAGTAAGAGGAATATTCACACTGAGGAGGAGCTCTCATCGCTGAAGGTTCAATTAGCGATTACATTGAGTGTTGTGAGGAGATACCTGTGGGACCCTCACCTCATACTGTCAAGCGCCAGTGAGGACGTCAAGTCATGGCTCGCGGATATGATTGGAAACGCTAAGATACAGATACGCTCCGAGAGGCCTGGAAGGATACTCTGGAGTATGAGTGCGGATAAGGTGATCATACTTAGACCGGACGCTGAGAAGGTCTTAACAGAGCAGGAGATTGTCGAGGCAGACGCGTTCCTAATAGGCGGTGTTGTCGATAAGATACCCCGACCTGGTGTAAGCAGGTTCTTGGACTCCGCGGTACCATGGGGTAAGCCTCGTAGAATCGA
>JAADGB010000078.1 GCA_013152575.1 Thermoproteota archaeon
AAGCAGTAAACGTCAAAGTAAAGAAAATCATAGGACGCAAAGGCTACGGAGAATTCCAAGGTAAGAGCAAATAGATTAACCCACTATCCGCTAGATAAAGAGGAGAACGGGGGAATAGCAGAGATGACAAACAAGAGAAACAAAGAGGCAATGAACTGTCAGCCTGGCCGCGACTTCCTCAGGCATATAGTGAACCATGTACTCTCCGATATCGCAGAAAAGATACCGATGAGCGTATTCAACGAGATAAGAAGTAGATTCGCAAAGGCGGAAGAGACGTTCAGGTTCACTAAGTTCGGAGGAAACCCTGAAAGGCTGAAAGACTATCTCGAATCAGAAGAATTCCAAGACCTAGTATCATATGCGCGTGCCATGAATGTGGAGTGGGTTATACAGAAGATTCTCGAGGCGACAGTCAATGAGTACAAGGATATATGCCCAGTCGTAGCTGAGAAGGCCAAAGAAGTACTAGAATACCTTAAGAAGACGGAGAGTGAAGCAGAGAGGCCTAAGCTATCACCAGATGTAGTCTACAGGATGTTCAAGATGAAGGGCTATAAGGTCACTATGAGGGACGATGGAGTCGTGTTCGTTGAAGGATCAAACTTTACCGTATCCCTAAAGGTATCAGACTCCACCATTACCTATACAATATGCCGAGAGGGAAAGGCGACAAACATAGGGTCGATCGAGGCTAAGATCGAGAAGATAAGAGAACTCTAAGAGCCTCAACACCAATCCTTGGCTTAACTATAAACGACTTGAATAAGAGCAGATAGCTCATGTTTCCTCTGAGAAATTCTCGCCAGAAGACATCTGGAAGATTATAGAGTAGCCTCGATGCCCGTCGTGCTTCCACTCTCTCAACGGATCGGAGGAGTCTCCTGGTGAGAAGCGACTCTTTGACCAACGGTTTCACTAGTCTCAAGTATGCTTTGACGGGATCTTCATGCGATAGAGAGTTGAACGCGTGGAGCGCGGATATGAGAGCCATACGTATCCCTTCACCACCAGCACTGTTGATGAGTCCTCCAGCCTCGCCTATCCTAATGACCCCATTAGTGACAGGCTCCACCTCCGAGTAGACGGCTATAGGCGCTGCCTTCTCCTCGATTATCTCGAAACTGTTACCAAAGCGTTTCTTGAGAAAGTTCTTCACATAGTCTTTTACCCTGGAAAGACTCTCACCCTTTAGTCCTCCTCCAGCATTTACTATGTTTTCACCGCGATATGAGGGGAAGATCCATGCCAACCCCGACTTCTCCGTTTCAAAGGATAGAAGGGCAGTATCGCTATCCCAGGAGTCAACCTTGACGAAGACCCGATAAGTCATTATGTATGAGTCCTTAACCGCAACATGAGCATAGGGACCCCGAGCATCTACTACAACGTTTCCCAGTTCGACGTTTGGATTCATTGCCTCGTATACTATCTCAGCTCCATGTGATAATGCCTGCTCCCTGAAGTAGCCGACCAATCTGGTCTTGTCAACGATATACCATGCTGGCGAGCCATGCTCTATTATCCTGCTCCCATAGCCTGAGACTTCGATGATATGTCTAGTCACGATTCCATCAATACTCTCAGATTTCCTTAGGAGATCCTCATACTCCTCCTTCACGATAATAGCGTCGCCGCATGGCTTAGTGTAGGTTTTCTGGATGTCATATGCTTTAACATTATATCCTGCCTCGGCGGCTTTCCATGCCATTAGCGAGCCAGCAGGCCCTAAGCCCACTATGGCGACGTCGGGTTTACCCACTCATATACCCCCGAGATATGACCGGGTAAGGCTACTGGATTAAAGCCCCTGTAAGTACATTCAAGAGAGGGTCCCTAAGAGTGGCTAGGATAACGCTGCCAGTTGAAGCGACAAAGAGCAAATCCGGCCTACACGCAGCGAGAAGCATTGTTCTCATACTAAGAGGAGATAACGTCTCGGTTATAGATAAGCCAATGAATCCAGGTAAGGGAACATACACACGGGGCACTGCGGGGACGGTTGAGGTTGAGGTTCCAAATGATGGTGTCGTTGTTCACGCCTGGCTCGTCCTCAATCCCAGGGGACATGTGAAGGGCTTCTTTAGAGTATACAATCCTAATGGGGATCTTGTATTAGAGGCGAAGCTGACTAAGAGGAAGGTAAGAAGGGTGTCTGGCGATCCAGATTACGCCTGGGCTGTTGAGAGAGCTGTCGAGTACCTCAAACTCTCAGATCACGTGAGGCGATATAACTGGGCGACGGGTGTTATTCCGCGTGAGTCTTAACGGATCATTATCAAACTATAACGAGGTACTGAACAGGCTTGATCTCGTCGCTAAGAGGCAAAGAGGTAAAATAATATATACTTATATAGAGAAAAGCTTGAGGGAGTTCCAGGACACAGTAGAAGTGAGGGAATTAGATCTACCAGACTCCCTAGTCAGAGCTCTAGAGTCCTACGGTATAAGGAGGCTCTACAGGTTCCAGGTGGAAGCGCTTGAAAAATACCGGGAAGGGAAGGATATAGTCATAGTAGCAGGAACAGGGACCGGGAAGACCGAGGCCTTCACGATACCATTACTTGAGGATATGATTAAGAGGAAGGAGGCGTTCAGGAAGCCCTATGCACTGCTAGTATACCCGACTAAAGCACTAGCCAGAGACCAATACATACGATTGAAACGGCTAGCGGAAGGACACCTTGGATACCGGGTGGCGGTTCTTGATGGTGACACGCCAAGGGATGAACGAGCTAGAATATACTCTGATCCACCGCATATACTCGTCACTAACCCTGACATGATACATTATGGATTAATACACTCTCAGCAGATACGAAGACTCCTCTCAAACGCGCAAGTCCTCGTGTTAGACGAGATGCACGTATACAAGGGGATATTCGGGACCCACGTCAAATGGGTTGTATACAGGCTACAGAGGCTCACCGGAGAACTCCGGTTCATAGGAGCAGGAGCCACAATAGGCAACCCGGAGGAACTCGGTTCTAAACTCTTCGGTAGAAGGCCTCAAGTCATAGAGGGTCCCCGTAGGAGGAAGGGAGAAGCAATACACGCACTCCTAAGCATCGGCTCCGGTAGTAGATGGACACTGGCAGCGGCAGTGATCTCGGTACTTACTAGGATGGGCCTGAAGACGCTTGCATTCGTAGACAGCCAACAGATGGCGGAGCTAGTCGCTAGGATATCGAGGAGAAGCTATGGCGTGAAAATAGGAGTTCATAGGGCTGGCCTACCAGCCGAGTATAGGAAAAAGGTTGAAGACGAATTCAGAGAAGGAGACCTAATGGCTGTCGTCGCAACCCCTACGATGGAGCTGGGAATAGATCTCGGAGACCTAGACGCAGTACTGATGGTCAACCTTCCACATAGCTTCTCAAGCTATCTTCAAAGAGCTGGCAGAGCAGGGCGCAGGGATAACCCAGGTCTAATAGTGACACTGCTGGGTGATAGCCCCATAGAGGCTTACTTTATGAGGAGGCCAGGAGAATTCTTCAAACAGTCACCAGATCCGAGCTACATAGAGCCTTCCAACAAGGAGATCGCCCGACTACATTTGACAGCCCTAGTAATGCAGGAAGGCTTAGTCGATAGAGACACCCTACCCAGGGAACTAGTCAGTGTAATAGACGAGGCAGTATCGCTAGGACTCGTGAAGGACGTTCGAGGCAAGCTATACCCAGACTGGGGGAAGGCAAGACAGTACATTGAAGAGCAGGGTGGTTTAAGGAGCGTTGGACCACGCGTAAAGATCATGGAAGATGGTCGGAAGAACATTGGATACAGGGAAATGCCTGCCGCGCTATACGACCTCTATCCTGGCGCGATTTACTACCATATGGGGAGGGCCTACCTGTCAGTCCAGCTAGACTTAAACCGTATGGTTGCGGAAGTTAGGAGGCTAGGCGCAGATGTAAACTTCTACACGAAGCCCCTCTATACTGTAGACGTTGTAGAGATCTTACCTATAGAGTCGAGGGATTCCGGTCCGCTTCACCTGGTATACGCTGACGTGAAACTAGTAGTTATGGTTACCGGATACGTCGTTAGAGAGGAGTACACGGGTAGGAAACTCTACGTCAACGACTACAAGGAGCCGATTACATGGTCCTATTACACCAAGGCCCTAGTGACAAAATATCCGAACCCGGGCATAACGTCGCAGACAGCGTTGATCAGCGGATACCATGCATTAGAACATGCATTAATCGCCGCAGCTAAACCCGTAGTGGGGGCCGCCGATACAGACCTTGGAGGTGTAAGCTATCCCTCAGGCCACATCGTAATATACGACTCTGCTCCAGGAGGCCATGGTGCTTCGAGACTTGTATTTGAAAGGCTAGAGAGAATACATGAGGTTGCCGAGAAAATACTGGTAGAATGTGATTGCGACGATGGTTGCCCCAAGTGTGTGTATAGCCCCTATTGTGGTAACAATAACATGTTCCTCTCGAGGAAAAACGCTCATCGAATACTAGCTTACACGTATAAACTGTATGAGGCTATGGTTAGACCTGTTAAGGAGCTAAAACCTGTTGGTAAACCACTTGCATAAAAAATTAATTAGTTAAAATAATGTGGTTATTGGGTTTTTGATGCGGCTCTCTTAATGAACTCCCTGGCTAGTTCCTTCTCTTCGGCCGAAGCGTTGTCGTCCCAGCAGAACCACCAGTCCTTGCAGGTGTACTGCTTGGTCCTCTCCATCGCCTCGCTGTAGGTCGCTGGTGGTGGCACGATTAGGTTGTCTCCGATTATCTCATTGTTTGGCCAGTTTGCTGGCACTGCTCTACCGTACTTGTCGCTTAGCTGTAGTGCTAGCACCATCCTTAGGATCTCGTCGATGAGTCTGCCTAGCTCTAGTGGGTAGTATAGGATTGCTCTTATCGTTCCCTTATCGTCGACTATGAACACAGCTCTTACGGTGTGGGTTGCGCTCTCAGCATGTAGTAGTCCTAACTTCTTAGCAACGTTACCTTGCGGGTCAGCGATTATCGGGAAGGGTATCTTTACCCCTATCTCCTTCTCAATCCACTCCTTCCACTTAATGTGGCTGTAGTTACTGTCAACGCTTAGTCCGATTAGCTCTGTGTTTAGCTTCTTGAAGTCCTCGAAGCGCTTGGCGAAGGCTACGAACTCTGTTGTACATACTGGCGTGAAGTCTGCTGGATGACTGAAGAGTACGAACCATTTGCCTTTGAATGCGTCAGGTAGCTTTATGACGCCATGGTCGGTTACGACTTCCATCTCAGGGAACTTCTCTCCGATTAAGGGGATTTCTCCGGGCATCTCTATGCACCTTTCCGAAATGATTTCGTATTAGTAGTGGTATTTAAGCTTGCCTACAGTGGTATAAGAACCAATTTCTACCATAGATTGATTGGCAAATGCTACGCCAAGCTAGTCATGGTATAGGACACGGAATTCTAATAAACCCCATCACCGGGTCAATCAATTACTAGGATGCGGCGGTCGTCTAGCCTGGACTAGGACGCCGGCCTGCCAAGCCGGAGGTCCCGGGTTCAAATCCCGGCCGCCGCACCACGCCACTCCTAAACCAATAATTCACAACGGACATTGCCTCTTAAACAACTTCTGAACATGTCCGAAGGCATTATAAGAGACTAGACATTCAATTGTCTATAAATAGCACTGATACAGAGAGTTTACGCGCGTCGAAGAGTGTAGATTGAATATGCTGTAAGTAAGGGTGCTATGATGAGTTGAGTTTAGCGCTACCCACGGATCCACTACGTGATGCTGGAATCACTCTAGTATTGGGAATGTATGCATTGATGGTGTTATTTGCAACCAAATTCATCTATAATGGGCTCAGTGTTCGTGTAGGCAGAGAATCAGCCCTGTACTATACCAGAAAAGTGGTCCACATACTGGCCGGAGGGGTAATCACGATTCTTGTCCCAGTGCTCTATTCCTCTCCCGTGTTTCCGTGCTTGGCGGCATTTGGACTAGGAGCGTTCTTATATGGTGTAAAGAGGAGGGGAGGCTTGCTCTACTGGTTCCAGACCAGGGATAACTCGTATGAAATAAACTTCACCATAGCATGGGGACTAAGCGTATTCATTTTATGGTATCTCCTCGACAACCCGTTTCTAGCTATTCTCCCAGCGGCCTTCATAGCCTTCGGAGATGCAGTGACAGGTATTGTGAGGAACTCCTTGTTCAAGGAGAGGAACAAGCACTGGTCAGGTAACTTGGCTATGGCTCTTACCGTTGTTCCTCTCGGCTTCTTCCTTGGCGGGGTGATAGGAGCTATTGCTGGCGTAGTTGCTAGCCTTGTTGAGAGGTTCGAGTTCAGAATGATAGATGACAACCTGATTATCGTTATTGCATCTAGCATAATACTCCTGTTTCCCATGGTATTAGCCAGCTAACTATTTTTAACCTGTGAAAGGGGGCTTCACTCCTTTACGGGGAAGAGATAGGTACACGGGTGGATATGATTGAACAAGAAGAGAGAGAAAGGACAGTCGCATTCGACGAGGCCCGCTAGGCCTACAGTCCCAGCCTGGATAGTGTATACTCCAGAGGAGATCGAGAGTATAATTGAAGAGCTAGCCAAGAAGGGCTATGGGCCAAGCATGATAGGGATCATTCTGAGAGACCAGTTCGGAATACCACTGTCAAAACCACTCCTCGGAAAGAAGATAACCCAAGTACTGAAGGAGAGGGGAGTCGCACCCCCGCTCCCAGAAGACCTAATGACGCTTATTAGGAAAGCAGTAAACCTAAGACGCCACCTATCAGAGCACCCGAAGGACTATCATGCAAAGAAGGGACTACTAGATCTAGAGTCTAAGATTAGGAGGCTTGTAAAATACTACAAAAAGAGGGGAGTCCTACCGCCAGACTGGAGCTATAGCCCAGAGAGGGCAAAGCTCCTGGTAGCAGAATACGGATAACCATCCATCTCCTTATCCCATTAAATCCCTCCTAACCACACACTAGACTCCCGGTTGAGATAGTTGCTCAAGCTAGTACTGGAGCCTGGAGACAACCTAGATAGGAGTCTATCCGCAGCGGCGAGACAGCTTGAGAGAGTCGTTGAGGAGGGGATAAAGGAGGGGTATGTGAGGGTAAGAGCCTATCCTAGGCCCGATGTAGTGGTGGCGTCAGCGGCAATCCTCTCTATGCTATACTCTTTTGGGATAAGACCGCTGTTCAAGGTATCTGTAAGACAACCATCCAGCATTGATGTACCAACGATCCTCCTAGGCTATAATAATCCCAACTATAAGTCGCGAGACGTATCAGCCTCACTATTATCGGTGTCGTTGGAGGCGAATAATCCACCTCCCCCTAGTGCAACATACATATCTGGTCAGGGCAGCGTCCCGGCGATGCTCGGACTAATGATGTCTAAGGCTGGAGCCAGTTATGGGAGGAGAGAATACCTCCTCTTACTATTCTCCGCTACGTACTGGGGTGGGTTCATAGAGAAGACGGGGAAGATGCATGGATTAGACAAGCTCTTATATGACGCTCTAGTGGAAGCCGATACTGGCCTCGAGATACTAAACACTTTGAAGGTTTACAAGCCTATGAGTATGACACTATGCCAGGCGATATCCAAGACAATTGACCCATATTATCCGGGGCTAACTGGCGACCCTGAGGGGTGCGTTGACCTCCTGCAGGGCAATGGTGCTGGAGATCTAGTGGGGAGGGTGGTCGCGACTCTAAAGAGGGAGGAGTTGGAGAAAGCTGCCCTAATCATTCTATCCCACATAAGGGAGGTTGTTGGGCGCGACGTGGATGTTGGAGAATATGTTGCTGGGCTCACCTTATCTAGAGTCCTAAACTTCGATCCAAGACTACGGGCGAATAGCATATTGTATGCAATAGACCTTGAGAGGGACCTGACGCCAATAGTCTCAATAGCTTCACAGTTAGATACGGTGATCGAGAAAGTCGAGGACTACCACATTGAGATATCGTCGTACTTTGCGGATATAGTTGAGGGTGTCAAGCTCGTCAAGACTAAGGTCCAGCCTTGGATTAGAGGATACAAGATAGTATCAGAGTCGAGGACTTCGCCGCTCTTCATGTGGCGTGCTCTAAAGCTCAGCGGCCGCATAGGTGATTCACCTCTATTATTCGAGGTTGACGGCAAACTATGCGCATCGACCCTCCAAATAGAAGAGGCCCTCGGATACGGGGAGGCTAAGAAGCTAGTCGATGTGAAGGCCGTGGAGGAGGTAGGTCTAAGCCTATGCGTGAAGGAATCTGCATAGCTAGAATCCAGGTACCAACACCTTTCAGCAGTCACGTAGCGAGAGCTCTCCAGCCAGATAACCAGAGAACGCCTCCATACCTTTCAGTCACATGTAAAGAGGTCCAGGGCAATTTAGAGTGCGAAGTAACCGTGGAAGGATGCAGTGATCCGAAGCGTATACTAACGCTTAGAAACACAGTGGACGATTTACTAATAGCAATTCGCGCTGCGCTTGATTCCCTAGAGTAAAAGGTAATAACACCTTTAAACTCAGATACAAGCAACTCCCTCGGAAGGGTAAGAAGGGTAACGGTGGATGAGAAATGGCTAGAAGGAGGCGTGGAAGGCCTTCGGGCGACACGTGGAGGCTGAAGAAGTGGTATAACGTTGTAGCCCCGCCTGTCTTCGGTGAGGCACCTCTGGGCACGACGCCAGCCGACGACCCGGACAAGTTGATTGGAAGGGTTATGGAGGTAACACTCTTCGACATAACAGGCGACTATGCCCACGTCCACATAAAGCTATACTTCCAGATAATCAAGGTCGAGGGAGACACAGCTTACACAAGGTTCAAGGGACACGAGCTCCTCAGAGACTATATACGCAGCCTGACCAGGAGGAAGAGCAGCAAGATAACGGGTATCTTCGATGTATGGACCAAGGATGGTTATGGTCTAAGAGTAACGGCCATGGTGTTCACAAGATATAGGTGTAAGACGAGTCAGAAGAAGCTGATCAGGAAGAGGATGAAGGAGATAATAGAGAGGAGGGCCGCTGAAAGCACGCTAGACGAGTTCATACAAGCAATGGTATTCAGCGACCAAGAGGGCAGCCTGGCACAGGAGATTGACGAGGCGGCGAGGAAGATCTATGCTATAAGGAAAGTCGAGATCGCCAAGTCCAAGCTCCTATGGGTCCCTGGCCCCGAGGGACCCCAGAAGGCAGTCGTAATATCGCCAATACAGCTAAAGGCCCGATAACACCTCCACCAACCTAGTTGAGGGATTGGAGAACTTGAATTCATCCTCCAATCCCACACCATGTATCCTAGTCAAGACAAGTCTCAACATGGAGAAAGTCACCGCTACTAGGATCGAGGAAGAATTCCCCTGGTTAAAGGCGAAGGCTTCTCCTCTAGGCTTCAAAGGCCTAGTCCTAGTAAGCGGGTGTAAGGGAGGGGAAGCCGAGGCAATCAGTGAAAAGATAGTGGAAGCCGACAGGATAATCCCCATCCATAGAATAACCAAGGCCATACCGGAGAAGATAGCCTCGGAGGCAGCTGATCTAGCCAGGGACCTAATAAGTAGGGATGAGTGTTTCGCTGTGAGAACCGTTAGACGAGGTAAACACGACTACACGAGTATCGACGTCAACGTTATCGTAGGCGACAGAGTGAAAAACGCGACTGGCGCATGCGTTAACTTAACCTATCCAGACAAGATCGTCCAAGTCGAGATACTCCAGGACACGGCCATGATATCGATACTCCCAGGCTCTATCGAGTGGAAGAAGATGAGGCCGGGTAAGCACGACGTCACCAGGCTATTCAGGAAACTCAGCATCATACAGATGCCGTATCTCGGTCCATTAGAGGCATGCAGGAAGATGGGAGTCAGGATAGGAAGGGAGGTGCAGAACTTCGAGGTCAAAGAGCTAGTAATTGCCCCGATAGGTAAGGTCGACGCGAGACAGCTTGCAGAGTTCCTCATAGGAGTGCATGAGGGGATAGAATCCCGATACCGAATACAGTCCAAGAGCTACCACAGGAAAACCAGGCGAGTACCAGTCTATGTACAAGACCTCCACCAACTAGTCCGCGAAAGAAGAGACGAGGTCATAATAGTACTCGAGCCAGAGGGCGAACCCGTCTCAAAGGTCGCCGACAAGCTATGGGAACTACTCAGGAGAGGTAAGAGGATCAACATCCTCGTCGGGTCTAGGGAGGGTATACCCCTTGGAGTCTATAGATTCGCCGACCTAGTAGTTGATATCGCGCCAGGAGTCACCCTCTCTACGGAATACGCCGCCGCATCAGCACTAATAGCGTTCGCGACAATACTTCATGACAGGCTGGGTGGGCTGGACGTTGAATAGCCTCATAATACTCGCCGCAGGCAAGGGCGAGCGCCTCAGACCCCTCACTGAGACGAGGCCTAAACCCCTTATCCCCGTGATAGATGAAACGTTACTCTCGAGGCACTTGAGACTCGCATCCAACTACTTTCAGCCCGACGAGGTGATCATAGTCTCTTCATACATGATGGATAAAGTGAGACAATACGTTGCGTCGCTCAACGTTGAGGCTAGAGTCGTCAACCAGAAGGGGGAGCTTGGGACGGGTCATGCAATCAACGAAGCGTTAAAGGAGGCTGAAGGCGACGAGATCCTGATAGTGTACTCCGACATCTACGTAGGGGAAGGAGTCTACAAGGCGATGTCAACGGCCGAGGCACCATCAATACTAGCCGCGGTAACCGAGACCCCCTGGGAGTATGGAGTTCTCAAGATCCGAGACGGCGGATTCGCGGGGATCGTTGAGAAGCCCGAGAAGGGGAAGGAGCCAAGCAACCTCATATTCGCAGGCATGATAAAGATCACCTCCGACCACAAAGACTACTTCAAGGATCTCCCATTATCTCCCCGAGGAGAGTACGAGGCGACAGACGCGCTAACCTCGATGGCGAAGGACTATCCAGTCGGCATAGTGAGGGTCCCTGAAGGCGATATCTGGCTCGACATAGGTAGGCCCTGGGACCTCTTCACTGCGAGCAGGTATAGGCTAGAAGAACTTCTCCAGGAGAAGGAGGTTGTCAAGGGAGACGTATCGCCACATGCCCACATAGAGGGTCCCGTGGTCGTTGAGGAGGGAGCCCGCATTAAGCCATACACGTACATCGAGGGACCCGCCTACATAGGTCCCGGGGCAGAGGTGGGTCCTCACGCATACGTGCGTCCATGGAGTATCATGATGAGTAATAGTAAAGTAGGCCATTCCACGGAGATTAAGGCCTCAATACTATTCGAGGGAGCAAAGGCACCCCACTTCAACTACATAGGAGACAGCATAGTTGGAGAACACGTGAACCTAGGAGCAGGAACAATCACCGCCAACCTGAGATTCGACAAGGGAACAATCAAGATGACGGTTAAAGGAAAGAGGGTAGATACTGGGAGGAAGAAGCTGGGAGCGGTGATCGGCGGGCGCAGACCGGGATAAACGTCTCCATCTACCCAGGCGTCAAGATAGGCTCGTACGCGTGGATCTATCCGGGCTGTGTTGTAAAGAGAGATGTTGAAAAAGGCGGTGTCTTTAAGTGTCAAGAGGCCTCGACATAGCAATCCTCTACCTAAGCGATAGACGGGTAGCTTATTCTAGCCTTGCATTCCACATGCTCAAAGGCTACTTATCAGAGCTAGGTGCAAGGACAGCCGTATACTTCAAGGAAGACGGGATAATAGCTGAACGAGAGGCTCCGCATCCTTCAAAGTCCAAGATTATACTGACAAGCCTACCCTACGAGTTGATGTACATCGACCTTGTAGACGCGCTTGACTCTCTAGGCATACCAGTCTGGAGGAGGGATAGGCGGGAGGGGCCGATAATACTTGCTGGGGGACCCGCCATTACGGCCAATCCTACCCCACTACTCGATATACTAGACGTGGTTCTCGTAGGAGAGGCCGAGCCAGTCCTCGAGCAAATAGTAGACGTCGTAAAACACGAGTCCCGGGAGAGGATCCTGCAAGAGTTATCGGGTATCGAAGGCCTCCTAGTACCCGGATACAATGATCGAGTCAAACGCGTATACGTCAGGAACCTAGATGACGCATGGTATCCCATCGATCAAAGGATCCCCAAGGATATCGAACCGGTCTGGGGAAGATCATTCATGTTGGAAACCACTAGAGGGTGCGCGAGGGGATGCAGGTTCTGTATGGAGGGCATGATATTCAGGCCGAAGAGGGATCGATCCTTCCAGAAGCTGAGAAGTCTCCTCGACGAGGGTGTTGCCGCGAACCGTGTTGGTAAAGTGAGCTTCTATAGCCTGGCCTTCTTCGACTCGCCGCACGCTCAGAAGATCCTAGAATACGCGGTATCACAGGGCCTAGAGGTGTCTGTGCCTAGTATTAGGGCTGAGACCCTCACTAGGGAGAGGGCAGAGCTGATCTCCCTCGGCGGGCAACGGACTATAACGATAGCCCCTGAAACCGGTAGTTGTAGAATCGGAGAGGCTATCAACAAGTGCATAGGATACGAGGGCACGATGACCGCTATAGATAACGCGTTAGAGGGAGGATTACGGAACGTAAAGTTGTACATTATGATAGGATTTCCTGGCGAGATGGATGAAGACTTCGAGGAGACTGTCAAGCTAGTAGAGGATGCCGCCTACAAGGTGGGGAGTAGTGGAGGGACCCTCAAGGTGGCAGTGAACCCCTTCATGCCGAAGCCTGTTACCCCAATGCAATGGTCTAGGGTCCCTGATCCAAAGGTGATCGCCGAAAAGATTCGAGTGTTGAGGAAGAGGGCGTCGATGAAGGGCGCTAAGGTATCATTCTACGATCCCAAATGGGCAGTAGTACAGACAGTCCTCGCCCGGGGAGATAGGAGGGTAGGTGGACTCGTGGTTGAATGGGCCAGGAGAGGTGGGAGACTCGGCGCTTTCAAATCAGTAGCCCGAAGACTGGGGATCAATTTAGCCGAGTACCTGGAGGAGAAGCCTGTTGAGTGGACTCCTCCCTGGCATGAGATAGTCGAGCATCCCTATGCCGGCTTAAGGATGTTGAGGTTCGAGTACGAGTCCCTCCTGCGATCTATCTCGTGAGGATACTGACTATACGTGCAGGATGGCTCGTTAGCCAGCTAGCCGTGTATTCAGCGGGGACCCCGAAGAGCTCTCCCACCCCTATAGCGGATAAGGGGTGCCAGAGCTCGCTACCGGTCCTAGCCGCGCTCACTAGGGCTAGGTCTATCTTGTACGCATAGGCTCTCCTCAGGGCCAGATAGTAGTATCTCCAGGTCCTCCGACTCTTTCGCTCGGATAATAGGCGGTTTAGTGTTACGAGGACTATTCCCCAGCCACGCTCGTGGAACAGGGTTTTCGTGCTCCTATCGATAAGCCTCTCTTGACCCGGTACTGCTAGGAAACCGGCGAATTTCTTGTTGGCACTCGCGTATCGGGCCACGTCTTGGTTGGTTGCCTTGACGAAGAACAAGGCATTACGGGGCTTACCGGGTAGGCTCCTCGCTACTTCGCTCCTACTATCGCCCTCGAGGACTACTACCCTTACAATCCTAATGCCGATCTCCTGGGAGAGAGACTTAGCCTCCTTCCAGTCTCCCTCATACTCTACGCCGAGTAGACAATAGCCTAGGCGTTTAGCAGACTCTAACAGCTCTATGAGGGCGTCGCGGTCAGCCGGCCTCGTATACAAGTCATAGTAGCACTTCACTCTCCTGCTTCCTCCAGCTTCTTCCTATATTCTTCCAGGGCTTTTCTCCTCCTACCCTGGAAGCTGATCGATACTCGGACCACGTCGTCGGCCTCGTATACGATTAGCCTCCCTAGATACGCGTCTTGCTTACTCAGCCTAAAGTATAGTGTCCCGTTCTTATCGACCCTTTCATCCAGGCTGTGTAGGAGAATGGAAACGTCCCCGTGGGTAAGCCTGGATAGTATTGATTCAAACGCCTTAGAAGCCTTGTCGGCGTTGTCGATCTTAACTGTCAACACAGTCACTGGGTTCCCGTAGTGTCCCTCGTATCTCTCCTCGGTTACTTCAGCCTGCTCCCAAAGATCCTCTCCGAGGATCGATTTTAGGGCTTGTATGACACGTTCCCTCTCCTCAGTGGCATGTACGTAGGCTCTCAGCTCTAGCGACTTTATGCCCAATAAGGACCACTCCCCGGGTATAATCTAGGTGGATAGTTATGTAAGGATTATGGGTGTTTACTGTAGGTCTCCCTTGTGGTACTTCGCCCTTATCTCGTCGGGCTCTATTAGCCTCGCCCTGCCGCTTGCCTCGTGCCTCTTCTTTAGCTTGCGCTCCTTCTGCTTCTTCTTCCACTTGTACTTGTGTGTTCCCTTGAGTCCTCTGCTCTTGCGTAGTCCCCTCATCTTCTTGCCTGCACTGGTCAGTCCCCTGAATGGCCTACCCTTGTGTTTGCCTGAGGAGACCCATGAGAGTTCTGGGTCCGACGTTATCGCTGGATGGTTCGGGTCTACTAGTATGACTTCATACCACTTGTAGAGTCCGTCTTCGCCTACATAGTAGCTGTTCAATACTATCATGTTGGGGTACTTTCTCTGGGCTCTCTCTTCAGCTATGAGCCTGATGCTCTTAGCCGGGGCGAATCCATATACACCCATTCTCTTGGGCCTGCGTCCCTTGTTCGGCCTAGGCTTCCTCCTGCCTCCCTTCCTGACCCTCACACGTACTACTATTACTCCCTGCTTCGCCTTGTAGCCGAGAGACCTTGCCCTGTCTAGGCGAGTTGGCTTGTCTATCCTGAGTATGGCTGGCTGCTTTCTCCACTCGATTAGCCTTAGCTTCATTAGCTCTCCGTGTTCGCCGTCATATGGCCTCCTCCAAGCCTCGGCGATGTAGTGATACATTGACTTCGCCATCCATTGCACCCCTGCCTTACCGCATACATCCAGGCGGTAGGTAGAGGTGTTTCTGAGGATTTTAAACTGTCCCCCGCCCACCTGGTGGGGTTTTGGAGGGCTAAGTGTCGTGGAGGCTTCCCGTATACTCTTAGGGGTGGTTGGAAAGACGAATGTTGGAAAGTCGACGTTCTTCGCCGCGGCGACAGAGGCAGTTGTAGAGATAGCGAATAGGCCGTTCGTCACGATAGAGGCTAACGTGGGAGTATCATATGTTAGGAAGACTTGCGCCCACGTCTCCCTGGGTCTCCCGAAATGCGACGCTAGCAATAGTCTATGCATTCACGGGGAGAGGTTCATCCCTGTCAGGATGATGGATGTCGCTGGCCTCGTCCCAGGAGCCCATAAGGGTAGGGGGCTTGGAAACAGGTTCCTAGACGATGTTAGGCAGGCAGACGTCATGCTCCTAGTAGTCGACGCGAGCGGCAGTACGGATCCAGAAGGGGTCCCTGTGAAGCCGGGATCCTATGACCCGGTAGATGAGGTTAGAGAGATACTGAATGAGATTGACGAATGGATGTATTCTATCGTTGCGAGGGACTGGAGCAAGTTCGCTAGAACAGTGGATACAAGTGGTACCTTAGATGTTCCCGGAGCCATAGCACAGAGGCTATCGGGTCTAAGCATACGCAAGCCTCACGTGATAGAAGCGTTAGAGAAGACGGGATTAATGGATAAGAAGCTGTCTAGCTGGACAAGCGAGGAGCTCAGAACGTTCATGAAGACTCTCAGGAGGATAGCGAAGCCAGTCGTGATTGTGGCCAACAAGATCGATATCCCTATCGCAGAGGAGAACGTGGAAAGGCTACGCCAGGAGTATCCAGAGTACCCGGTGGTCCCAACTAGTGCTGCGGCCGAGCTTCTACTGAGGAAACTCTCCAAGGCGGGAGCAATCAAGTACCTACCAGGAGACAATTCATACACTGTAGTCAATGAGAAGGCTATAGATGAGAAAACCAGGAGACTCCTAGCCATAGTTGACAGGGTTCTGGAGAAATGGGGATCCACTGGCGTACAAGCTGCAATCAATAAGGCGGTATTCGAAGTACTAGACCACATAGTCGTTTACCCAGTAGAGGATCCAAACAAGTACACGGATAAGGAGGGCAGAGTGCTCCCCGACGCGCTACTCGTGCCGAGGGGGACAACCGTCAGAGAGCTTGCATACATGATACACACAGACTTGGGTAAAACATTCCTCTACGCCATAAACGCGAGAACAAAGCAGAGGATAGGAGAATCATATATTCTACAAGATAACGATGTTGTAAAGATTGTTGCAGCGGCGAAGTAATCGAGAGTTATTTCTTACGGGCTCCCGCCCTCTTTAGGGCCTTCTTTAGCGTACCACTTGTATAGAGAGGAATCAACCTTACCCTCTCATCTCCAATATTTCTAACCATGCCGAGAATTGCTAGAGCCTGGTACTTGTACGTGTTCTTGACCCTGAGTACCCCGATCCTTCTCTCGGCGTCGTATATTACGAGGTGAATTCCGGAGTCGACAAGGCCGGTTTGCCCGAGCACTTCCCTTGCCTCTTCGATTATAGCCTTCGCTACTTCCTTCTCGCTGAGATTCTTTCCTGACTGGACTTCGAAGACTATGTACCTCTTCCTAGGTTTCCTCGCGGCTTCCCTAATGCTCTCAATTATCTTCGAGTTAACCGATATTGCTGACAATAGGGAGGAAAATCTACGTTTAATCCTCATAATAATGTATAATGCGTATAGCGATGTCAGTAGCGCTGCGACCGCTATCATTAGTGCCGCTATACTAACTGTATCCATATCCTACGCCCTCCTCAGTGGAGAGAAGCTTCGATCACCCCAATCACTGGTCGGTCTCTTCATCATCGGCCCGTTTTGAATAGCCGTCTCTAACTGTATTATTTAAAGCTCTGATCCCAACCAGGAGGTCTTGGAGAAAAGAGGGTGTAAGTACGATGGCAATGCTACCTCAAACGGCCTATGATAGGGCTGCAATAATATTCTCGCCGGAAGGAGACCTCTACCAAGTAAGGTATGCGTTCGAAGCTGTAAGGAAGGGTTGGACAAGTGTCGGAATTAGGGGTAAAGACGCGGTTGTTTTAGCCGCGGAGAAGAGGAAGCTGACGAAGCTCCTCGACCTCGAGAGCATCGAGAAGATATACAAGGTTGATGAGCACATAGGCGTTGCCTTCGCAGGTATGGGAAGCGACGGCCGCATCCTGATAGACCAGGCTAGGCTGATAGCGGTTAGACACAGGCTCCTCTACGGGGACCCGCCCACTGTCGACTATGTAGCTAAGACGATCTCGGACATCAAACAACTCTACACCCAGCACGGCGGGGTTAGACCATTCGGAGTCTCCCTCATATTCGGAGGCGTGAACCCGGAGGGCAAGGTCCGCCTGATAAAGACGGACCCCGGAGGACAATACTTCAACTATTACGCGGTAGCCATTGGAGCCGGCGAGTCCTTCGTAAGCTCATTCCTTGAAGAAAAGTATAGGCATGACATGGAGTTCGATGAGATAGTAGACTTGGTGCTAGAGGCGATATTCAGGAGTAAGCTCGAGGCAGCTGGTGAGAAGGTTAACGCAGAGGAGCTATTCAACGAGTACCATACCCTCGTCGAGATCGGCTATGTAAAGGTTGACGAGAGGATATTCAAGAAGATGACGAGTGAGGAGTTGAGGGAGAGGATTGACGCGTTAAAGGACAGGCTCCTCAAGAAGTAGTCCTCGCGATAGCCTCTAGTTTTTACCTCTCTAATACCCACTGGATATTCTGGGGGAGCTATTATGCCTGGAAAGAAGCCCGACTATGTTATCGCCTGGATAGAGTTGAGAGGGAAGAGGTTCGAGATACTGGTTAGGCCAGATCCAGCCTTCAAGTACAAGGAGGGTGAACAGGTCGACATAGACGATATTCTATGGACTGATACGATCTATAGGGATTCGAAGAAGGGGTTGAAGGCTAGCCCCTCGGAGGTTAAAAGTGCCTTCGGCACGGATGATCCCCGAAAAATTGCCGAGAGGATCTTGAAGGAGGGCCACATCCAGTTAACAGAGGAGCAGAGGAGGAAGCTGATAGAGGCGAAGAAGAGGCAGATAATAATGTATATCGCTAGGAACGCGATTGACCCCAAGACGGGCAGACCCATACCTGAGACTAGGATTGAAACGGCCTTCGAGCAGTTAAGAATAGGTGTAGATCCGTTCAAAGACGCTGAGACTCAGGCGATTGAGGCTGTGCGTAAGATAGCGACCCTTATGCCGATTAAGCTTGCTAAGGCGCTTGTCCGAGTCGAAATCCCCCCTCAATTCGCGGGTAGGATGTATAGGGAGCTCACACGGCTAGGTAACCTACTTAAATCCGACTGGAGGCACGACGGAACCCTAGTCGCCGAGATAGAGATACCGGCAGGATCGCAGGTCGAGGTCGTATCAAGGATCCAGGGCCTCACTAAGGGCCAGGCAAGGGTAGATGTGAAGGTGGTGAAGTAGTGTCGGAAGAGGCTAAGACGAGGAAGCTCGTGGTCCCGGGAGAACGACTCCCGGACGAGGTAGAGCTGAAGGAACCCTACGTTGTAGAAGTGGAAGGGGCGCGTGTAGCAACTGTTATGGGAGTGCTAGATCTCCACGGCGAGAAGCCGAGCTTCATACCTCTACAGACGGTCTATGTTCCAAAGCCGGGCGATGTAGTCATAGGTATGATACAGTCAATAGGTGTAATGAACTGGCAAGTGGATATCAACTCCCCCTACGTGGCTGTATTGAACGCCCAGGACTTCCTAGGCCGCCCCTACAATCCGTTGACAGATGATCTATCACAGTATCTCAATATAGGAGACTATGTTAAGGCTAAGGTTGTTGCATTCGATAGGTCCAGGAGCCCCATACTTACAGTCCAGGATAAGGGTTTGGGTAAGATAACGGAGGGTAAGATTGTAGAGATCCAGGCGGCTAAGATCCCGAGGGTTATTGGGAAGAAGAGGAGTATGATTACAATGTTGCAAGAAGAGCTTGGATGCGATATCTTCGCGGCGGTGAATGGAAGGATACATATTAAGTGTGCAGACTCCGAGAGGGAGTCGATACTAGTGCTTGCTATTAAAATGATCGAGCGTGAGGCTCATACAGTGGGGTTGACTGCCAGAGTGCAGGAGTACATTCAAGAGTTGAAGAAAGTAAAGGGTGTTGAGTGATGGCAAAGGCAACGGACGTGAAGCTGATAGACGAGTTCGGGAGGCGGCACGACGGCCGCCTGCCCGAGGAGATGCGTCCAGTCAGTATGAGGATAAATGTACTGGATAACGCCGACGGCTCTGCCCTCGTAGAGTTCGGTAGAACAAGGGTTCTCGCAGCAGTCTACGGGCCTAGGGAGCCCGTGCAGAGGTTCATGATTCTACCGGACAGGGCTTTGCTCCGAGTAAGGTATCATATGGCCCCCTTCTCAACGGCCGAGAGGAAGAGCCCGGCTCCTTCCAGGAGAGAGATAGAGTTATCAAAGGTTATCAGAGAAGCCTTCGAGGACATTATCCTGGTTAAATACTTCCCCAGGACCGCGATCGACATATTCATAGAAGTCCTACAGGCTGACGGCGGAACCAGGACAGCCGCCGTTACTGCAGCCTCTCTAGCCCTAGCAAACGCTGGTATACCTATGAAGGCCCTCGTCGCCGGCATAGCAGTGGGGAAGATAGAGGGAGTACTAGTATTGGACGTCGACGAAGTAGAGGACGGGGTTGGAGAGGCTGATATGCCAGTGGCTGCTGCACCAGACATAGGGAAAATCACCCTATTCCAGCTGAACGGAGTACTCACAAGGGAAGAGGTGGAGAAGGGCCTCGACATGGCTCTCGAAGCGATAAAGAAGCTGGTCGAACTCGAGAAACAGACCCTTGTAGAGGAGTATGTGACTACGGAGGAGGTGTGAGGGAAGTGAGTCTAACGCCTTTCAGGGTACCCATAGTTCCAGAGTTGAGGAAGTCTACAATCCTATCTCTAATCTCAAAGGGCTTGAGGATCGAGGAGAGGGACCTATACACGCCTAGACTAATCAAGATCGAGACAGGCGTTGTAGAGAGGGCCGAGGGCTCGGCACAGGTACAGCTGGGCAAGACTCAGGTTCTAGTCGGTGTAAAGGTGGATGTAGGAACACCCTTCAAGGATACCCCTGATGAGGGTGTAATCGCTGTAAACGCAGAGTTCGTGCCCATAGCCTCTCCAATGTTCGAGCCAGGACCTCCCGACGAGAACGCTATCGAGCTGGCCAGAGTCATTGATAGAAGCCTGAGAGAGAGCAATGCAGTTGATAGAAAGAGCCTAGTAATCATACCCGGTCAGAAAGTCTGGGTTGTACACGTCGACATATACGTGTTGAACTATGATGGAAACCTCTTCGACGCCAGCATGCTGGCAACCATGGCAGCATTGATCGACACGAGGCTCCCGGACTACGAGGAGCTTGAGACTGGCGAGATAAGGTTGAAGGAGGAGAAGAAGACCCCACTACAGATAAACAAGATCGTGACAACCGTGAATATAGCAAAGATAGGAGACTATCTAATAGTAGACCCCAACCTCGACGAGGAGACTGTGGCTGACACGAAGCTAATCGTGGCATACGACCATGAAGGTAACGTTGTCGGGATACAGAAGTCCGGAGCCGGCTCTATGACGAGGGAGGAGATCCTGAAAGCGATTGACATAGGGAGCAAAGCGGCCCGTGTATACTTTAAATCCCTTGAGGAGGCATTGGGTGAACGGTTGCCGGTGAAAATAGGCTAACAGGGAGGTGCGTGGAATGGCGAGGAGGACAAAGATCGTTGGACCAGCGGGATCGTTTGGGCCAAGGTATGGTGTGAGTGTTAGGAAGAGGGTAAGAGACATTCTAGTGAGGAAGAAAGCGCCACACACATGCCCATTCTGTGGAAGAGTAGGAACAGTATACAGGATCTCAGTAGGTATCTGGGCCTGCAGAAAGTGTGGAAACGTATGGGCTGGAGCCGCCTACACGCCGAGATCAGGCTTAGCACCCTACTTCAAGAAGTACATCATAAAACAGTAGTGATGGAGGAATGCCAAAATTTCTCATAACCTCCAGCCGCCGTCCTACCCCACGTATTAGGTCTCTAGTAAAGGACCTCGCAGCAATTCTTCCAGGCGCTGAGAAGTTTACACGCGGACACTACTCCATGCGAGAACTAGCCTCCGAGGCGATGCTCAGAGGCGCAAACCGGGTGGTCGTTGTAGGCGGGAAGCGGGGCAATCCCAGCATAATTAGGGTCTACGAGGTAAAAGATGACGATCTAAACAATATTGTTACTTTCATAGTGAGGGGAGTCGCCCTATCCAGGGAAGTTAGACGACCCCTCCCCTCCGAGAAGCCCGAGGGTATGGTAGTCGAAACAGATGGCACACCTATAGCTGACGAGTTCGCCGACGCCTTCATTAAAGCCTTCGAGGCAAGAGTATTCGAGAAGCCTGGGAACAGGGACGTTTTGGCTGTCATAAATGCTGAATCGGATGACAGGGTGCGGGTCGAGTTTATGTTCAGGGAGAAGCTGGTTGGCCCAAGGCTTAGGTTGGCGAAACCCCAGTCGATGATTAAGGGGTAGGACCCCTTGAGGGGAGAGTATAAGCTCTGCCTGGGTAGTGACTCCATCCACGTCTACAATTCCCTCCAAGCCGAGGTTAAGTCGAAGGGACCCGACAAGGGTAGGGTCGAGTTAAGATTAGAGGATGAATGCGTAGTGATTATTGTGGAGTCCGACTCTCCCTCGGGCCTGAGGGCCCTCACAAACTCGTTCCTCCTCCTAGCGCACTCAGCCTATAGCGCAATAAAGTATTCAGAGTAGCGGATCCTACTGCATTGCGCTTTTAATAAGCTGTGAATCAGTCCGTCTAGTGGTGACCAGGGAAGTGGGTGCGATCGAGAGAATACCACCTCAGGTCGAAGCGAAGTATAGGAAGTTCCTCCAGGCACGAGAACTCCTAGCCAGGGTTACGCAGGAGAAGGCATTGTTGGAGGCTTCCCTAGCGGATGTAGAGAAGCTCATAGAGGAGCTGAAGAATGTGGGTGACGATGCAGAGCTCTACAGGATGAAGGGCTTTGTCCTCATAAAGACTGAGAAAGACTCGCTGATGAAGGAGCTGGAGTCGAGGAAGGAGAACCTAGAGTTAAAGCTTCTAGCCCTAAAGAAACAGGAGGAAAGCCTGCAAAAGGAAGTAGAGAGGCTTGGTAAAGAGCTTACTCAGATGCTAGGAGGATCTGGTGGAGCACCTGTTGGAGGAGCTGGATGAGGCTATTATTGAGAGAGCCCTGGAGAGAGCTGAAGAAGCCGCTCGTAGGGTGATCGAGCAAGCCTTGGGGCTGAGAGCCCTCCACTACAACATCCAATTATCAACGATCTACGATGAGGACGGCCTCGTCAGACTCGTAGTGGATGTTTCGATCACACGGCCCCGGGCGGATAAGGCTATACTGAACGAGGTGATTGAAGCTGCAATCGCAGTGGCGGAGAGGACATTCGAGTCGGAGATTAAGAAGGCTATGGGCAAAGAGTCTAGTAGACTCGATAAGAAGCATTGATAGCGCGATTATAGCTACCCATTCTAATGCTGACCCCGACGCGATCGGTTCCCTCATAGTCGTTGGGAGGATCCTAAGGGAATATGGGGTAAAGGCGTGTCACTACGTCCCGGAGGGTCCCTCCAGGATTTCCAGGGAGATTCTGGACAGCCTGGGCATAGGGCTTGAGATTTGCCACGACGTAGAGGGAGATACTCCGGTAATCGTGGTTGACTCCTCGAATCCATCACAGCTCGGAGAGCTGGGCGGGAAGCTAACTGGTAGAACGGTTATCCTAATAGATCACCACGAACCAGGGAGACTGATAGACCTAGCCAGAGTAGTAATTGTTGATAGACAGGCAGCCTCTACTTCAGAGATAGTAGGTGTTATCGCTGGAGAACTAAATGTATCCCTGGATCCAGCAGAGGCCTCCGCTGGACTAACCGGGATAGTATACGATACTAGGAGATTCAGAATACTCGGCGACTATACATTCGAGGCAGCAGCATACTACGTCTCACATGGAGGCCAGATAGTAGAGGTGCAGGTGGAGGAGGTAGAGTTCCCCGAGCGTTATGCACGTGTCAAGGCAGCTTCGAGGGCACGCGTCTCCAGGGTATGCCAGGATATTGTATTAGTTGTAACTCACGTGGGTAGCTATGAGTCTAGCGCGGCCAGGGCGCTTCTCGAGATGGGCGCTGATATTGCGATAGTAGTAGGTGGGAGCGGCTCAGCGAAGAGGATCTCTGTCCGCGTGTCTCGGAGGGCTGCGGATAGCGGTGTTTATGCCGATGTGCTGGCCAGGTATATTGCTGAGAAGCTTGGAGGCGAGGGCGGCGGTCATAGACAAGTGGCAATGGTGCATCTACCCCCGGGGGCCGGAGAGCCCTCTAATATAGCCGATTTACTGGCTAAGAGTATACAGGGTAAGGCGGCTCGCCTCTGTACCCAGGGGAGGTATAGGGTTAATGGGTAGAGATGACTGGAAGAGTAAAGTGATAATATACGCTGACGTGAGAGAGGAGAGGAGCGGCATACCAGACATACTCCGATCCTCCAACTTGATGGTCGTGTTGAAGCAGTTAAGCCTGGGAGACTACGTTGTTTCGGATCAAATAGTTGTAGAGCGTAAATCTGCGTCGGACTTCGCTCGCTCCCTCTTTGATGGGAGGCTCTTCGACCAGGCTCGTAGGCTTACAGAGCACTACCCTATAGTGATTTACGTGGTGGAGGGGAATCCCTTACGCCTTTACAGGTATAGGAATAAGGTGAAGCAGTTAACGGCCGCGATATCATCGCTGATAATCGACTTCAACTCTAGAGTGATTTACAGTGAGGGACCCTGGCACACGGCTATGATAATAGAATCCCTTGCGAAGAGGGTTACACAGACCAGGAGGTCCGTTGTACTACACAAGAAGCCCAAGCTTTCCTCCACGCGGGAGTGGCAGTTATACATAGTGGAGTCGTTTCCAGGAATAGGTCCAAAAACGGCTGAAAGGATACTGGAGACATTCGGTAGCATTGAGAGGTTCGTAAACGCGAGCATCGTAGAGTTATCAAAGATCCCAGGGATTGGCGAGAAGAAGGCGGAGACCATAAAGAGGATACTCAAGTCGCCATACAAGCCTGGTGGTAGGAAGAGGGGAGGGACCCTAGAGGATTTCGTGGGTGGAGTGGGGGAGGATTAGACTAGTCTTCTGATTTTATAAACCCTAACTTCTGCACCTTCACCAACGGAGTAGTTTGATAGGGGTGTGTATCAATGGGAGCAAGAGTAAAGATGGTCTCCGAGATCGAGAAGATCATGACCAATATCGAGCAGATAAGGAACATTGGTATCATTGCACACGTCGACCACGGTAAAACAACGCTTAGCGACTCTCTACTCGCCGCGGCAGGTATCATAAGCGATAGAATCGCTGGCGAGGCCCTTGTACTAGACTTCCTTAACGTCGAGAAGCAGAGGGGTATAACTGTAAAGTCGGCTAACATAAGCCTCTACCACGAGTACAACGGTAAGCCCTACGTCATCAACTTGATCGACACTCCAGGCCACGTCGACTTCTCTGGTAAGGTTACGAGAAGCCTTAGAGTCCTCGACGGAGCTATAGTAGTCGTCGACGCCGTCGAGGGTGTGATGACACAGACTGAGACGGTTATACGCCAGGCCCTAGAGGAGAGAGTAAGGCCACTACTCTTCATAAACAAGGTAGACCGTCTCATCAAGGAGCTCAAGCTACCCCCAGAGAAGATCATGGAGAGGTTCATCGAAATAATCAGGGAGGTCAACAACCTAATCGACCTCTACGGCGAGGGCGAGTTCAAGAAGAAGTGGAAGCTCAATCCACAGGAGGGTACAGTAGCATTCGGTAGCGCAAAAGACAAGTGGGGAATAAGCATACCAATGGTTGCTAAGAAGGGTATAACATTCAAAGAGATCATAAAGGCATACGAGTCTGGCGACAAGAAGGAGATAGCAAACCTCGCAAAGCTAATGCCAGTACACGAAGCCGTCCTAGACATGGTTGTTAGATTCATACCAAACCCGAGAGAGGCCCAGAGGTATAGGATCCCGAAGATATGGAAGGGAGACCTAGACACAGAGATAGGTAAGGCTATGCTCAACGCCGATCCCAACGGCCCACTAGTATTCTTCGTGAACGACGTCAGAGTAGAGAAGACCGGCCTGGTAGCCACAGGTAGAGTATTCTCAGGGACCCTAGAGCCTGGCAGAGAGGTCTACATGCTAACCGCGACCAAGAAGGCCAGAATACTCCAGGTAAGCCTTTACATGGGACCCTTCAGGGAGATCACAAAGAAGATCCCGGCAGGAAACATAGGCGCAGTCATGGGCTTAGAGGATGTAAGAGCAGGCGAGACAGTAGTCGATCCCGGCGTGTTAGAGCAGGCCGCCCCCTTCGAGCAGCTAAGGTATGTGAGCGAGCCTGTAGTCACAATAGCAGTAGAGCCTACCAAGGTACAGGACCTGCCTAAGCTCATCGAGGCTCTAAGGAAGCTAACAATCGAGGACCCCAACCTGGTAGTAAAGATAAACGAGGAGACAGGAGAGTACCTCATCTCAGGTATGGGACCCCTACACCTGGAGATCGCCCTGACGTTCCTCAAGGAGAGATACAACCTTGAGGTCAAGGCCAGCCCGCCAATCGTGGTATACAGAGAGACTGTAAGGAAGGAGTCCTCAGTCTTCGAGGGTAAGAGCCCCAACAAGCACAACAAGTTCTACATAAGCGTAGCCCCGCTGAACGAGGAGACGCTAGAACTGATACAGAAGGGAGTGATCTCCGAGAACATGGATCCACGTGAGAGGGCGAGGATCCTCAGAGACCAGGCCGGATGGGACTATGACGAGGCAAGGAAGATATGGGCTATCGACGAGGGCCTCAACATATTCGTCGACAAGACAACCGGTGTACAGCACCTAAGAGAGGTAATGGACACCATACTAGCAGCCTTCAGGATTGCCGTCAAGGAGGGACCCCTAGCAGCAGAGCCAGTGCGTGGAATCAAGGTAGTGCTACACGACGCCGTAATCCACGAGGACCCAGTACACAGGGGACCCGGACAGATCTACCCAGCAGTAAGAAACGCGATATGGGCAGGCATACTAGAGGGAAGCCCCACGCTACTCGAGCCCCTCCAGAAGCTAGACATAAGAACGCCGATGGAGTATGTGAGCGCGATCGCCGGAGTAGTAGCGAGGAAGAGGGGCAGAATACTAGAAGTACAGAGCATGGGCCTAGCGGCAAGAGTCATAGCAGAAGTACCAGTCGCGGAGAGCTTCGACCTAGCAGCCGAGCTGAGAAGCGCTACTGCAGGCAGAGCCTTCTGGGGCGTGGAGTTCAGCAGGTGGGCGCCTGTACCCGACAGCCTGCTAAACGACCTAATCAAGAAGATAAGGGAAAGGAAGGGATTGCCTCCAAGCCCGCCGAGGATAAACGACCTAATCGGGTTCTAACCCTCCTCCTAATCCAACCATAATCCCACAGCTTTTCTGGGCGTTTTATAAATACCCTGTATTGATCTCATTATCTAGACACTAAAACTACCATATATAATTATGCAGACCCTTCTCGTTATTCTACGGGGGCCTTAACCCCACCGGTGGGTAACTATGTTAGAGTATCTGTCGGATACGCTGATTAAAGCGGCTACGAGCCTAGTAATACTACCAGTCATACTAGTCGTCCTCCTAGCAGTCGTCGTGTTATTCATAGACAGGATCACCAGGGCTAGGCCAGATATCGTAGCGCAGGAGAAGTACAGGTATGAGAGGTATGAGGCTGGAAACCCTCCACCAAAGTCGGAGGCTAGGGGCAAGGTCTCAATGCAGTACCTAGGCTATCTCATAGTCTTCCTCGCAGTCGAGCCCGCAGTAGTCATCTTCGCCATACTACTAGCAGCACCGGAAATCGTCCTAGGCAAGCTCCTATGGCTATATGCGGCATTGGTGGCAGTCTATGCTCCCCTCCTAGTATACGCCCTCCGGGAGTCCAGGAGAGTTGAATCCTGGATGTTAGAGGGGTGATTCCACATGCCCGAGGAGAATGGTAAGGTTTACGTGGGAAACGTTAATGTCGCGGCGAAGCAGGCTAGAAAACTCCTTCTCGGCAAGCTCCGCCTCGGTAAACTAGTGGACTGGGGAACGGCGTTTTCGCTATGGCCAGTCCACTTAACCACTAGCTGTTGTGGATGCGAGTTCGCCGCAGCCTGGAGCCCTAGATTCGATAACGAGCAGCATGGAGCGCTCCCGTGGATCGGTTCACGCCAGACTAACATGATCTTAATCGAGGGTACAGTGTCGAAGAAGATGGCCTGTGCAGTCAGAGTTGTATGGGAGCAGATGCCGCAGCCCAAGTTCGCCATAGCTATGGGTGCATGTGCTATTGATGGAGGCATCTTCTATAACAGCTACAATATCGTGAGGCCGTGGGAGATCATACCAGTAGACATCTACATACCTGGATGTCCTCCGAGGCCGGAGGCTGTCGCTAGGGCGATCATCGAGTTGCAGAGGAAGATCCGCAGAGAGGGGATTGCCAGCAAGTTCGTAGAGGAGGGTTGGAGGCCCGACAAGGACTACGTCAAGCCGAAGGAAGATCTATGTGCTTGGTGGAGGGGGTAGCCCGTGAGTAGTAGTGAGGTAATTGAGAAGATAAAGGAAGCTTTAGGTGATATCATAGAGTCTATCGAGGAAGGTAAGGGAGTCGTACACGTGTTTGTCCCAGTCGATAAGATCGTCGAGGCTGCTAGGAAGCTCAAGGAGCTAGGATTCGATCACATAAAGGATGTTACCGCGATAGATTACCCGAAGGAGAATGTTATCAAGATAATCTATCATGCGTCAAGCTATGGTAATGTTGAGCTGTCAAAGTACATTGTTGGCTTGGGCTATAGTATTCCTAGAGATACTGAGAGGGTCCCATCACTCTATAGTGTATGGACCACCGCCGATTTCCAGGAGCGAGAGGTATACGAGGCGTTTGGAATAGTCTTCGAGGGTCACCCAGATCTAAGACCGCTGCTTCTCTCGCCGCCAGTGGCTGAGCTCAAGCCGCTTAGAAAGGACTTCGTCGTAAAAGAAGAAACAATATTCAGAAAATAAGGGGGTGGTTGGCGTGTCTGGTTTCGTTTCAACTAGGGGTCAGGTAGGCTTCAATGATCTAAAGATCCCGGGTGCATGGTCTAGAAAGATAGGTAAGGATCTCTACGAGGTCTTCATAGGCCCACAGCATCCTGGTTCGGGTCACATGAGGATTATCATCAGGATTGATGGTGACGTGATTGTTGAAGCAGACCCTGACATGGGATACGTTCATAGAACTATGGAGAAGCTCGGAGAGGGTAGAGAGTGGATTAAGGGTATTCCTCTCTATGAGAGGATGGCTATTCACGATGCTTGCAATGTAACATTACCATATGTTAGGGCTGTGGAGCAGTTGCTTGGGATCGAAGCGCCGCTGAGGGCGAAGTACCTCCGTGTACTTCTATGCGAGATAAACAGGATTGCGGCCTACCTGTATGGATTCGGTATATTCGGCGTATTCGTTGGGCACTCGACAATGTACATGTGGCCATTCGGAGATAGAGAGGTTTGGATTGAGCTGGCGGACTGGTTGACGGGAGCTAGGCTGACTCACTCGTACCCTGTCTTCGGGGGCGTAAGGAGGGATGTCCCAGCAGACTTCACCAACCAGCTGAGGAAGGCTATCAGGTATATGAGGAAGAGGCTAGAGGAGTATAGGAAGATCTATGTGGATAACCCCGTGATAAGGGCTAGGCTTGAGGATGTCGGTGTAATCCCCAAGAACCTTGCAATAGAGCTGGGTATAACTGGTCCTAACTTAAGGGCAAGCGGTGTTCTATATGATGTAAGGTATAATGATCCATATGAGGTCTACGATGAGCTCGACTTCGAGATACCGGTATTCCAGGAAGGTGATGCCCTAGCCAGGGTATGGCAGAGGGTCGAGGAGATCAAGCAGAGCCTTAGAATCTTGGAGCAAGTGGCTGATTGGCTCGATAAGCATCCCAGAGAGCCGATCCTCCACGACAGGTTCTGGAAAACGGCTCCTCCACTCCACAAGAAGATCTTCGAGACAGAGGGGAGGGCGAAGCTAGTTCCATTATATGCCCTGCTGAAGGTCCCGAAGGGTAAAGCCTATGCTAAGGCAGAGACTGCAAGGGGAGAAATCACATATTATGTCGAGAGTGATGGTGGCCAGAAGCCGTATAGGGTGAGGATAGTCTCTGCGTCCGCCAGGAACGCTATCGTCTTCAAGTACATTCTACCGGGCCATCGCGTGATGGACCTTCCAACGATCTATGGAAGCATAGACTACTTCCCGCCCGAGGCGGATAGGTAGGGGGTGTTTGTAATGGATGTGATTGACGTAATTGTGAAGAT
The DNA here is from genome assembly GCA_013152575.1 of Thermoproteota archaeon. Classification (GTDB taxonomy): domain Archaea; phylum Thermoproteota; class Thermoprotei_A; order Sulfolobales; family Acidilobaceae; genus Thermodiscus. Next base: position 29,389 of record JAADGB010000078.1, read on the forward strand.
AATAACCTGGCCTCCCCTCTGGCAGTTAGTAGTCCTAGGCCTCGTAGCACCATTGGGTGTAGTCGTCGGTATACTATGGTTTGAGAGGAAGACTGCGGCAAGAGTTCAGAGGAGATTCGGTCCATTACACGTCTCACCAAGGATTGGCGGAGCAATACAATTGATAGCTGACCTCATGAGGTATGCATTCCAAGAGATAATCATACCCAAGACCGTTGATAAGGGGGTGTTCCTCATCGCCCCCCTAACAGCTCTAGTACTCAGTATCGTACCTGTTGTAGCCGTACCCTTCACCAGCGTTTCACACTATTGGCCAATACCAATGGAGTATAGCGTGTTGATCTCACTGGCTCTATCAACGATTTCAGCAATATTCATAGTACTAGCTGGCTGGGCCAGTAACAACAAGTTCTCCATAATCGGAGGTATGAGAGAAGCCTACATGATAACGGCTTACGAGCTCATGATAATATTAGCAATCCTATCGGTATCCGCAATGACGACGTCATACAACTTCGTGGACGTTGTGCTCGCCCAGACAGGAGGCAAGTGGTTCATAATCCTAAACCCGCTAGCCTTCCTAGCCGCATTCATCAGCGTGTTAATGGCTACAAGCGGATTCCCGTTCGAGATACCCGAGAGCGAGAACGAGGTGGTCGCAGGCCCCTTCACAGAATACTCAGGTCTACTCTATGGTGTCAACATGGGAGCGGCATACATTAAGAGATTCGTCTACTCGATATTCATAACACTAGCGTTCCTGGGAGGATGGCTCCCCTACCAGCCTGGAGACGGCTTCATAAGCGGGTACCTGATTCCATCACTAGTAATCATCGTTAAGGCGACAATACTTATGGCAGTATTCAGCTTCCTGAGAGCAGTCTACGGCAGGTACAGGCTGGATCAGGCACTAGACTTCGCATGGAAGCTGCTTTTCCCACTGGCGCTGATGGGATTCGGCCTCGGACTATTGGAGGCGTATATTGGGTTAATTGGTTAGGAGGTGATGGATGGTGCCGCCTAAACCCGTTCCAAAAACCAAGCCTAGGAGGGGTATATTCCACGCGTTCAAGGGTAACCTAGAAGCATTGATGATAGGAGTAAAATACTTCATTGACCCGAAGAGGTTCACATTGATCTACCCGAAGGAGTACAATAAGCTTAGAGAGGGCTACAGGGGATTCATCGTATTAATCAAGCAGAAGTGTATAAACTGTGCAAGCTGTGCCAGGATTTGCCCAGCAGCAGCGATGAAGATGATCCGAATACCAGAGGTAGACGAGAAGACGGGTAAGCAGAAGGTGAAGAACTGGCCTGTAATCGACTACAGGAGATGTATATTCTGTGGCTACTGTGTTGATGTATGTCCTACGGAAGCCCTCTATCACGTCCCCTATCATGACGTAGTGTATCAAAACATGGCCGAGATGTACCTCGACCTAGAGTCGTTCCAGAAGCCGCCAGAATACAAGGCTGCCGAGGAGGGCATACCCGTACGCTACATTGTCGATGAGGAACGCGGCCTCGTAAAGGTCCCGTATAAGGAGGGTGAGAAGTGATGGTGGAGGAGTACATTCCATTAATTGGAGGAATACTCGGCATCCTCATGATACTCTCGGCTTACTTTACAGTTAGGCTAAATGATCTCGTATACTCCAGCGTCTCGTTGGCGATGCTGGGCCTCTTCAACGCGGCCCTAGTCGCTTTGCTGGGCTATACACTAGTGGCGGTGTTCCTAGTCATAGTCTACGTTGGAGCCGCCGTCATGTTCATCATCATGAGCGTTTCAATGCTTGGTGGCGGGGGAGAAGAGAAGAGAGACGAGGCTGCTGGCCTCTTTGCGGGAGCAGCTGTTGGCTCGGCGCTCCTCCTGTTACTCGCTGGCACGGGCATCTACAAGGCGTTTACAAGGGCTTCCGGCGTCTCGGTATCACATGTTTCAGAGATACTAGCGTCTGACTATGGCGTTGTCCTTGCGATAATCTTCGTTGCACTAGCAGCGACGCTTGTCGAAGCTATATCGATTGCTAGGAGGGGGTGATGGGAGATGGCATTTGTTGACGCGGCATTAGCGGGAGTTGCAGTGGTCTCGGCCTCAGTGGTCGCTGGTCTAGCAGCCTACGGGATGTCTTCATCGAGGAACTTCTTGAGGCAGATGCTGTCAATAGAGGTGCTATTCAACGCAATACTACTGATAATACTAGTCTTAGCCGGAGTCAACCCAACTTATACAACAGCGTTCGCCATCCTACTAGTATCAGTTGTTTCAGGAGAGGTTATTGTACTGGTGTCTATCGTAGTGGCCTTCTACCGGGTAGCGAGAGAGCTCCAATCAACCGCATTGGAGGAAGAGGGGGTGTAGAGCAGTGGAAGCAGG
>JAADGB010000079.1 GCA_013152575.1 Thermoproteota archaeon
CCGAAGATTGCGGCGCGCGCTTCCTGTTGATCGCGGGCCGACCAATACTAATCCTATCAGGTGTTTTAGCAGATCTCGAATCCTGCTATAAGACGTGTAATGCGAAGAATATCGATATTGATAGGATAAGGAGGTATAGGAGTGAATTATCACGCTACATGAGCGATTACATCAAACCACTCAAAGATGAGGTAGATAATAATGATGAAATCAGTATTCAACAGGTCTTAGAGAACGTAGAGGAGATATTAGAGATGTATAAGGGTAAGAAGTTGGATAGCTAACATGACTTGATTATCGTCGAGGTTTTGTATCCATCTAGGAATTCTAGTATTCTAAACCATGCCGTGGCTTCATCGCTTGATGGCTCCATTGGGGATTTGTAGTCGGTTTTCTTAATGTATTGTATAGCAGTGGTGTATAGTTTGTTGAGCTTGTTCAATTGTATCTCTTTCAACTTCTTTGCTAACTCTTTGCCGATATCTTGGAGGTTTGAGTAGATGAGTGTGTAGTGTTTTAGGCATAGGATTGATTTTCCAGCCGAATATTCCTCTAGGAGTTTGTCGTTTATGCAGCTAGTGAAGCTGTCTAGGTATGATTTTTCTGCCTCTTCCGCGATTCTGCAGATGATGCACCTGTTCGCCTTACTTGATACTAGATTATCCCTCTTAATATTATTTATTTCATGATTTAATATATCTGAAAGGATTATGGTGAGACCCAAAGGCTCTATCGAAGTATCGGGTCCCCGACGATACAATTCCACTACCATCCAGGCATGAAATGGGCAGAAACCATTCGAACGCAACAACTGATCTCTAGTCGATGGATCGCTTACTCTCTCATACATTAGTGTTGTAATCGCCCTCTCTTCAGAATGTCTAGTTAGCCGGCATATTGGGCAGCCATGAGAGGAGAAGGAGTTCACCAGCTCGCTGTACGATATCCTGGAGCATTTTATCTTCCCGGCGCGTCTTATCGTTGCAACCGCCTCCACATTGGGTTTAAGGCTTATGGGGCAGCTATTATAATTGAACTAATGCTTAGAGTTGTAATCTAGACTCTGCTTTACTTGATGATGAACTTTATATTATTATTCTGAGTTTTATGGAGGTTCGGCGGCTAGAGTTGAAGTGGAGCGAGATACCAGAAGGTGCTCGTCACTATATCATTTACCACACTTTGATATCGCCTCTACTGATAACCTGGTATATGCTTCCATTGTATATGCTAATGACGGGGTATAGCATACTGGAAGTAGGCGTTGTATTTTCTGCTATCCGGATAGTTTCAATTCCGGCTACATACCTGGTTGGAAGATTATTCGACAGGCTACCTGTACGCACAGGTCTCGCCTTAATAGACTTACTCGAAGGTATTGCCAGGATATTCTATGCATTTGCATACGGTGTAATAGCTCCAGTAATGCTCTTCTTAGGCTTATTGTTCGAGAGAATCTCTTCAATATTCTACCCTCTCTACCAGGCGGCCGAGAAGCTACTATATCCCGAAGACAGGATGGAAGAAGTTCTCGCCTGGCACATGAGACTACCAGAGGCAAGCGAGCTAGTGGGCTTCCTGGTACTAGGGTATATCTTCGGCCACATCTTTAACACACCTTACCATTATAGGATCGGGTTCCTATTCTTTGGACTCGCAACAATAGCCATGATTCCCTACATACTAAGATACATTCCAAGGCTTGACGCTAGTGAGAGGATAACCAGTGAAAGATTCGAATTCAAAGTTGACAAGGAGTTCCGGTTGATCCTCTTAATCGAGGCAATCATAATGCTAGCTTGGTCTATGGCTCCGGAGATCGTCTTAATATACTATATTGTTGAGGTCTTAGGGCTAACCCTATTCGAGGCTATGATAGTTGAAGCAAGCATATCGATAGGCGCTATAGCTGCAACTTACGTTTCAGAGGTGATACCGAGAAACTATAGGTTCAAGGCGATTGCCCTTGGCTACGTGCTGATAGCCGTATGGGCAGCGATAATGGTGTCAAACCCATCATTCCCTGTGGTAGTCGTAGCTTACTTTATTGCCAGATTTGGCGACGTACTTGCCTTCCCATTCTATAGAGGCTGGATATACAGCAAAGTCCCGAGAGACAAGGCTAGCAGTCTACTATCAGCTCTCTCAAGTTATAGGAGGATAATTACGCTTGCATCCCCGGCGATAGCAGGAGCCCTCGCCTCTCTTAGGCCGACGTTGCCTTACTTGGCTAGTCTCATATTGTTCATTATAGCCTCAATTGTCTTGGTCGCTTACTCCATAAGGGAGTAGAAGTGTTCTTGTGTGGTGTGGGTTAGTGGCAGTGGTGTCCGTGGGCGGAGTGGTGGTGTTCATGCTCGTGCTCTTCATGGCTATGTGTCTCTCCCGGCATGCCTTGTGGGCCGTGTTCTAGATAATAGTCTGGGTTCTTCCTGAAAGCTTCTAAGCATTGTCTACTGCAGAAGTAGTATACTTGTCCCTTGTATACAGTCTTGTACTGGGTCGTGGTTTCTACCTCCATCCCGCATACGGGGTCAATCTTCTTCATCATGGTATATACACCAGGTAGAATGGTATAGGCAGGGTATATAGTGTTGAGTAAGGATGCGCTAAGGCCTCCAATATAGGATCCTAGCACTGTTGCTCGTAACGGTTATTGAGCTCAGGCTCATGGCCAACGCCGCCATCTCCGGCTGAATAGTTATCCCCCATGGCGATAGCACGCCTGCCGCTATGGGTATTAGGACCGCGTTGTAGGCGAATGCCCAGAATAAGTTGAACCGGGTTGTCCTAGAAGTCTTCTTAGCTAGCTTGATTAACGCTGGAATGAGTCTTAGATCGTTCTTCGCCAGAACAATATCTCCAGCCTGTCTTGCAACGTCCAACGCTTCATTAACAGCTATACCTACATCCGCTTCGGCAAGAGCTGGGCCATCATTTACCCCGTCACCAACGTATGCCACCCTCCCTTCCTTCTTGAGCCGCGCTATCATATCCGCCTTCTCAAGCGGATCCAGACCCCCCAGCGCGTTCTCCTCGGGGATACCTAGCCTAGTAGCAACCCTTCTCACGGCCTCTGGGGAATCTCCTGAGAGGATGTATGTCTTGATACCCATCTTTGACAGGTACTCAATAGTCTCCCTAGCATCATCCCTTATCTCGTCTTCAACACCAATTACAGCAGCTAACCTGCCGTCTACAATGACATATATCCTGGTTAGTCCCTCTACATCCACCTTTGGAATCTCTAAGCCGAAGTCCTCCACAAGCTTATGACCCCCAATCGCTATGTTACGCCCGTTAACTACTCCGACTAGTCCTCTGCCTGGTATTTCATCGAGGGATTCGGGCTTGGCGGGTCCCTTCCCATAATTATCCTTGTAGTATGATACTATGGCCTCAGCGATTGGATGCGTGCTCTCAGACTCCAGACTCGCAGCCAAGAACAAGACCTCCTCGATACTGCCATCTAATGTTTTTACATCTACTACTCGTGGCCTGCCCCGTGTAAGGGTCCCTGTCTTATCAAAGGCGAAGATTGATACCCTGGATAGTGGTTCAAGCGTGTCAGGCCTCTTCAGGATCAGTCCAAGCCTATGGGCCCTAGCCACGGAAGCAGCTATCGCTGTCGGTATGGCTATTCCTAGAGCGCAGGGACATGCGACTACAAGCACTGTTGCAGCCGAGATAAGGGCGGCAGTTAACCCTGACCCGGCAATTATGTGGCCTGCAACTGTTGCAGCCGCAATGACTAGTACTATTGGGACGAATACACTCACTATCCTGTCAGCTAGTTCTTGGAGTCTGGGCTTATAGAGGCCCGCTTCTCTAGCTGCTTCTAACGCCCTCTCTACGAGCCTGTATTTTCCTGTCCTTAGACACGTTATTTTCAGCCAGCCCCTAACCAGGGTGGAGCCGGCTAGTACTAGGTCCCCTTCCTGGACGTGCCTAGGCTCTGACTCGCCTGTAACAGGGCTCTCATCAACTTCTCCCTCTCCCCTATAAACTCTACCATCGACTGGTATCCTCTCTCCAGCTCTAACTACGACGATCTCTCCGGGTGCTACCTCGTCAACACTGATTGTTATGAGGGACCCTCCCCTCTC
>JAADGB010000080.1 GCA_013152575.1 Thermoproteota archaeon
TGGTTGTGCCTATCGCCACCTTGACCTTGGTTCCACCGGGGTTATCTGGTGACGGTGGAGCTATCTTCCTTGCCTCTTCATAGCTGCGTGCTGGGATATACTCACCCTCGCTGACCTCCTTCCCGGCAAGCTGAGGGGAGGTTCTACCTACTATCTTGCCTCTCTCCCAGACATAACCGGCGCTGTCCACGTATGCCATTAGAACCACCACCAGTCGTCATCATTACGTCTCCTGCGTCTCTTCCCCTTAGGTGCCTGGAACATAGGTGGCGGCTGGAATAACCCCGCCCCAAATAAAGGTGTGGAGCTCCTCTGCCCTTTTTTCCTCTTAGGCTGCTGTGCCTTCTTAAGTACCCTGGAAATAGCAGCTTTCCTGCTCGGTGTCAGGATACCATAAGCCTCCCTCTCTGCCTTCTTCTTCGCTTCCTGCCTCCACTTCTCCTTTAGCACCTTCTCCCGTTCCTTCTGCATTATCTCCTCTCTGAGCTTCCTGAGCCTCTCCTGCTCTCTACGCATGCGCTCTATCTCATCATAGTCGCGCAAATCTTCATGTGGTCTCCTTCTACTCAGCTTCTCTCTCAACTTACCCAGCACACCCATCAGAACCACCTCCTGAATGCGTATAAACGTCAGAGAACGACAGAGAGCGACTATGAGCGACAGAGAAAGGATAGGGCGCTCGTAGCCCATAAGTTGTTGGCGGCTCAGTCCCGGAAAGCGTAACGCAACCCAATTTTAGGGGTATCATAGTATGGGGTAGCGATAAAACTCTGTCTATGAATGACAGTGAACGACTATGGACGACTATGAACGACAGATTTGCTACCTCCTCGCCTACCATTTCACCTTCCTCCTCTTCTGACCACGCAGCTTGATGTCCACCACCTTCAGCACCTCGTCAAGGTTGGTACCTCTGAACACCAGCCTCTCCTTCCCCGTCTTAATCACAACCTCGCACCTTCTATTAGCCACCTGCACCACCACCTGACGCCGTGAGCAGTGCTTTAACCTCAGCCAGCCTCTGACCAACCAACTGCGCCACCGCCTGTAATCCCTCCTGGCTGTAGTAGCCAAAGTATGCCGCCGCCAACGCCCCTGCCATACCTATTGCACTGAACGCTACCGCTACTCTTATCATCCTCTCCGCCCTGGTGCTGGCACTGCTGAGCGCAAACCTGTACACCCTGCTGTACATCTCCTTCAGCATCACCGGCGAGAGAGCGGCGAGTGTCCAGGCACGCGGTATCATGGTATACGTAACCCCGCCCTCTTCTACCGTGCTCGCCTTCTCTACTGCCGCAGCGTATTCTGTCTTAAGCTTCTCTATATCGCTATCATTCCAGGCAAGACTGACAGAACAACCCTCATGGAGTATATAGCCAGGCATCCCCATCCACGTGAAAGCTGGCTCTACAAGCTCATACTTACCCCCTTTTATCTCAACCTCTGGAGCGTAGCTGCTAACCAAGAGATGTATGTTGCCACTCTTCTGTCTGAAGAGTATAGCCACGACATCGCCCCTGCCTCTCAGGAGCTGCCTCTTAAGCCTATGATAAGGGTACTGAAGTATGGTCATTATCGCAGCGCCGGCAATAAAGGCAATAGCGAGCACTGTGTATAGCTGCCCCGCCCTCACACCGTAGAACTGACCGGCTAACCCCTTGGCTCTGAGGCACTCCACCACCGCGGGTGAGAACTTCACCCAGTTGAGGGCATACGCACCCAGGAACAGCCCTACCGCCAAGCCTATGAATAGCCCCTTCACGAGCTTCTCATTAACTCTCATTCCCTCCGGAAATTCTGCCTTAACACTTCTCATTCTTCCTCACCCTCCTGCCAGGACGGTGGCTTAGCATACAACCTCATGCCCGCCTTCTCGCCCAGCGCGAGTATTACGTCCTGTCGACTCTTCCCCTCAACCGAAGGCATGTTCTCCCTCAGCCTGTTCAGGAAATTGGCAAGGTCGCTGGCATACCAGCCAAGGGCATCCACCAGCTCATCCAGTGCCGCTAAGTGCGTCTCATACCCGCGAGGAATGAAGTTGAAACTTCTTTTCGCTACATCCTCGTTTCCTGTCCCGAAGTCGCCAAACATGCCTACAATATCAGCCTCGGTTCTGTTGGTACCCATACTCATCTCATCCACCCCCTTATCGTTCTTCTAATCTGCCTGCCTACGTCGGTCAGAACAATTTTATTTGCCACATAGAGGCTCAAAACAGCCAGAAAAACAGTATATGTGAAATCCAGCCAGTTCTGAGGCACGGTATACGTCTGATAAGCATACTCTCTGATGGTATTGTTAGCGGCATCCACATACTCCGTTATATTAGCGAGCCTGCCCTCTATGGTGACAGGCTGTGTTATCACCCACTTTAACAGCGTCCACAGGGTGATGAGGTAGCTAACAGCCAGAGCAGTGAAGTCTTTAGTTCTCAGGATTATGTACAACAGCACTCCTACAACTGCATTCCACCAGAGGAATTCCAGGAACTGCATTATCGCATCCCCCCTATGAGAAGATATAAGCCTATGAAGGCGGCTACCCCCGCCACGAGGTAGATGATAGCCAGCACCCAGTCCCCGCCTGGGAGATAACCAGCCTGTGCCGTGGTCATCAGAGCGAGAGCAAATACTATTATTCCACCCTCCAGCCCCAGGAGAATGGCACTCAACCCTGCTGGCAGAAGAATAGCCAGCCCTATCACTTCCTTACCCACTCTCTCCTCCAGCTTCTCAGGCAGGGTAGTGTTAAATACGCCTAAGTTGACTGTCTCGCTGTCAACTAAAGTGGTATTCTCCCAGAGGGTGAGGTTATACACCGCAGCCGTAGCTACTGTAAATGAACCCCAGTCCACGCCGCTATGGTTAGCCTCCCCTATTAGGGTGTTGCTGAGGTCGTAGAGCTTCACCGTACAGGGGTTGGTGCAGTTCACCAGGTAGGCTACCTCTCCCGTGCCTGTGGTTGTGCTAACTATCTCTGAAGCATATACAGCTGGTGTAATGAGCAGTATGAGCAGAAATACTCTACACAACACGGCTCAACACCCCCGTTATCAGCAGCACAACTATGTCATAGAAGGCAAGCCAGCCTGTGATAAAGAAAAAGGTCCTCACTATGAGGTTAACCTCAGAAGGAGCGCCGTTTATTTCGAGCTGGAACGTCAGGCTCTTAGCAACTATCTTAAGAAAGGTGGATACCATAGCGTAGCCCGCATAGAGCGGGTTGGTGGTGAGTGTCTCATTACTCTGAAGAGCTGTCATCTGTTCTGTGATGTTGCCGTACATCTCACTACCGCTGGCGCCGGTGTTGTAGGTCACGAAGTAGTATCCCGCAGTCTCAGCGAGGGTGAGGTACATAACCAGAACCAAATAAAGAACCTGTATCGCTCTCATAACCGCCTCCCTCCTAACATTACACCTACCCAAAGCATGGTAGTGACTATGAGAACCTCTTTGCTGAAGAAGCCGAACTTGTAGGCAAGGAGCACCATGCCATAAGCTATCATGCCCACCTGTCTTACGGTGGGGGAATAGCCATAGCGCACTAACGAAGAGATAACCGCAAAGGTGCCGAAGAGCACGATGCCGAAGCCAACCCAGGGCTTCTGTTCATCGGTAAACAGCCCAGCAACGTCCAGCTTAAAAGAGCTGAACATGTAGGACCTCTCAGCAGTCTTAACACTCCCATCCTGGTAGGTGTAGGTGTACCTCACTACAACATAGTCCCCATAGTCGTTGAGGTAGCTCTGACTGTATCTAAAGCGAATGGTGCCGTTGCTGTATGTGCACAGCCAGGTAGCATCACACCAGCTTAAATCGCTGAGGTCAAAGGTCTCAGCATCAACCCCTCCCGCCTGCTCCTTGCCTGTGAGCAGGTAGTAGCTAATATAGTCCCGGCTTTTTGCAATAATGAAGGTGATGTTTTTCAACTGAGGATAGTTCTCAATAGTCACTATGGGGATGTGGGTATCGTTGACAGACAGAACGTCTTGAGCTGGGTCTAAAGTTATACTCACAACAGGCAATACC
>JAADGB010000081.1 GCA_013152575.1 Thermoproteota archaeon
CATTCCCTCTCAGGCTGTCGTTCTGTCGCCTTTCTAATGGCAACTAGCCGCTCAAGTGGTGGCGTTTCTCGGGGCCGGCATTCTACCCGTTCACTGGGGAAACTATGGTTGAACCGTATGGCTTCCTTGTTACAGTAGAATGCACAGGAGACTACGCGACTTCGCCTCCAGAATCCGTTTGGGGTAAGGCGAAGCGGGGGGCTCGTGACTTATTTGAGACGATTAAACAGTACGGTTTCCAGTCCCTCTACTATACCGTAGATACAGACGAGTCGAAATACGTGAGGATAGAGCTTGTTACACTTGAAAACGAGCTACCCCCAGTCGAGGTTGCAAAGGGACCCCATTCCTGGGATTCAATAGAAGGAGTAGTGGCATTCCTCAAGAAGAGGCAGAAGGAGGGTTACCCAGTCTGGATTGGAGAGGATGGCCGCCTCTATGGATTAAGGGCTAGGAAAGTGAGAAGCTTAGCCGAGATCGTTACCCAATGGATAAGTGAGAGAACCGTTTCAATCCTTGGAGCCAAGCAGTGTAAATCTCAGATACGTAGATGTAGTAGGGACTATCGCGTCTGCACCTCGATTCCAAGGTGGTTAACAATTGACTAACAACATCTGCTACCCAATGACTGGTTACATGAATAATAGTGATCTCCGCTGGATATGCTATCCTCCACATCACGGTTGTGGCAATCTGGTATTCAAGCTTGAAAATGTAGGTGTGGAGAGACTATGTACTCCTATGGATTCTACTTCAACTCGGAAGGTAGTTGGGAAGGGGCACTCCGCCATAGTACTTGTTGGTATTGTTAATGGTGCTGTGAAGGCGATCAAAGTGAGGAGGCGCGACTCGAAGAGGATGAGTCTATACAATGAGGGGAAACTACTAGAAGTAGCATCAAGAGGAGGAGTAGCCCCTCGTCCCTTTTATTTCGACGATGACATTATAGTTATGGACTATATTGAGGGACCCCATCTCGAAGAAGCCTTGAGAAGTGACCCTATTCACGCCGTTAGAGAGAGTGTGAGAGCTGCTAGGACGCTGGATGATTTAGGAATTCTTCACTTGGAGTTAAGGAGACCCTGGAAGCATGTTAGATTTACTAGCTGGAATGGGAAGGCCGTGATCCTCGATTATGAGTCTGCTTCAACTGGCTGTGGTAACGTTGTAAAGCTTGTTTCAGGCTTGCTCACGAGGTTTGACGGCGGCTTAGCATTCTTGAGAAAACATAGTAGCTTGTTTTCCCGATATTATAGTGGGTGTAGTCGTGAGATCTACGAAGAGATACTTAGTATTGTATTGGATTTTGTCGTACATCACATGTATATCGGCTAACTCACTCCTACTGCTGTATCGCTGAGTCCCTTGCTCAGGTCGTGCATACCCTTCATGTGCTCGTCGACCATTGTTCTTGATGGTCTCAGCTTGGGGAGTGGCTTCTCTATTATGTCATAGAGTTCAACGAACTTTCTCCAGTGCATTACCTGGATCCTTGTTGGTTTAAGGCTGACTTGCCTACCGCAACCGGGGCATACTAGACCGTCGTATCCGCTTAGAGCTTTTGAGGGGGTGGGGACCCCGCTGAACTTAGCCTTGTTGTTCTTGTCACCTATCGAGTAATTGTGGAATATGAATCCGCAGTATGAGCATACGACGAATATTACGCCTATCCCCCTCCCAATCCTACTCACTATGTACACCCCAAAACGTAAATGTAAGGGCTGGTAATACCAGTGGATTCTCGGAATACTTTAGGCGTTACCCTAGGTATACCGGGCCTAACCCACTATAAGCCCTCCTGGAAACGTATACCTTGATTCAATTAAACGTATACTTCACCTTTAAAGTAAACCCTTCACAAGCAGGGTCCAGGATAGCTTTAAAGGATCCAACCCTCATTAAACCATTAGACATGGAAGGGGCCGTCGTCTAGCCTGGCTAGGATGCCAGCCTGGGGAGCAATCCCCAGCCCCGAGAGGGGGCATGCCCAGAACGCTGGTGGTCCCGGGTTCAAATCCCGGCGGCCCCACCATAATTTAATACCCCGAAAATCCTCGGTGGAGACTAGGGTGCTGTAGAGAATGAGCGAGCCAGTGTTCAAGGTCAAGGCAGGAAGCAAGGAGATTGGAATAGATGAGGAAGTGCTAAGCATACTCCAGAGGTATGTAAAGACGAATATGACGCTCGAGGAGCTAGCGCAGAAACTCGGCTTAGACGGCTGGGAGGAGGCATACGAATTCATCAAAAACGTACCAGCATGGATCCTCTGGATACAGCCAACACTCTGGAAGACGTTAAAGACGATGAAGTCAGTCAAGGAGGAGATGGGCTGACCTCTAAGTTTATTCTCGACAATCACATACTTCCAATTATTGGCGATGACCTAGCGTTCCAGCGCTGACCCTACTCCCGGGGGGTATGAAGTAAACCTTCCGCCCCTGGGGAGCCGACCATTTAAATCCTCAGAAACGTATAACTGACTAGTGAGAGTGAACCCCGGTCCCGTGCGAACCCTTGCCCCGAAGTCACGGGGGAATATGTGCACGGGGCGGGTCACTCCCGGCCTATCCCTATTATAACATAATAGCATAGAGTTCTCAGAAACTCTTGGCCAGTAGCGGGGGAATGAAAGGTTTGACAAAGTACATAATACTGGTAGGGCCAGCGGGAAGCGGAAAGTCTACGCTCGCCAAAGCATTGTGGGAGCTAGCTTCTAGTAGGGGACCGAAAACTATCATAGTGAACTTCGACCCGGCAGTCGAAGTTCTCCCATACGATCCACACATAGACGTTAGAAATCTTGTATCAGTAGAGGACTTCATGAAGAAAGGATTAGGACCTAATGGGGCATTGATAGCGTCTGTAGCGTCCCTCGTCAATTACGTTGATGAGATAAAAAGTGAGATTGACAAATACTCTGCAGATATCACAATCATAGATACCCCCGGTCAGCTTGAATTGTTCGCATATAGATCAAGTGGACCCGTGATAATCAACACAATCGTTGGAGAGGATCCAGCCGTAACTCTTTTCCTAATAGATGCACCGTTCTTCGAAGACCCCCTGTCCATAGTATCAGCACTATCGCTATCATCAAGCGTTGCAGTCCGCATGGGTCTTCCACAAGTAAACGTGGCTACTAAGTCAGATCTATTGCTGCCTGAGATAGTTGACGAGCTAATTCCGCGCCTAAGCGAGGAAGGATACCTTGAATCCCTTATAGAAGACGTGCCCCGCATCGATTATAATATCAAACTGTTAGCACTCCATCTAGCGGCAGCTGTAAGGGATTCAGGCTTTATCGGCGAAATTCTGCCAGTTTCGATTTACAATGAGGATCTCCTTAAACTCGTTTATGCTAAGGTTCTACAGATAGTGAGTCAGGGTGAAGAGCCAAGTATCGAAATAGAAGAAGATGAAGATGTAGAATATGGACGTGGATAGCGTGAAGAATCTTAGATTAAGCATTATAACCCCAATAACACAGACCCCCTTATGGCGCCTAAGGGCGCTGCGATCCCCTGCAAACGGCGTCAAAAAGGTGATGGCTAGGGTTGGGCGAGGAGCGACTTGAAACCCAAATTGACGAAAAAACACTACTTAAAAAAGCAGAAGAACTTCGAGATAAAATTGTTGAGGTCAAGACCCAAAGGAGGCAACTAATAGATGAGGTCAGAAGCCTCCGCGAACAGAGAAGGAAGCTAATCGAAGAAAAGAGGGTTCTATTAGACGAGTTGAAAAAGCTGAGAGCTGAAAGGAAAAAGCTAATCGAAGAGCTTGAAGGGTTGAAAAAAGAGAGAAACTCTGTCGCAGAGGAACTAAAACAAAAGAGAGAACAGTTAAAGCTAGCTAAGCAAATCGCCGAGAAGGAAGGGAACGTAGCAAGGATAAGCTTGAGAAAATTACAGCGACGTCTAGAAGAGCTGGAATGGCGACAGATGACTAGTGTCCTGCCGCCAGAAGAGGAAAGGAGATTAATTGAACGCATAGAGAGACTGGAGGAG
>JAADGB010000082.1:0-530 GCA_013152575.1 Thermoproteota archaeon
GTAGAGAGAAGAGTAGTAGCACAGCTCCTAGCCCTAATGGACGGCCTGTCCACAAGGGGCCAAGTAATTGTAATAGCAGCAACCAATAGGCCAAACGCGTTAGACCCCGCTTTGAGAAGACCCGGAAGATTCGACAGAGAGATCGAAGTACCACTTCCAGACAAACAGGGTAGACTAGAGATCTTGCAGATACACACGAGGCACATGCCACTAGCCGAAGACGTAGACTTAGAGATGCTTGCGGAAATAACAAAGGGATACACAGGAGCAGACCTAGCGGCGCTAGTAAGAGAAGCAGCAATGCATGCACTACGAAGATACCTCCCTGAAATAGACATTGAGGAGGAAAGGATCCCAGTAGAAGTCCTCGAAAAAATGGTTGTAAAGATGGAGGACTTCATGGCGGCCTTCAAAGAAATAACACCAAGCGGTCTGAGAGAGATACAGGTTGAGATACCCGAAGTAAGATGGGACGATATAGGAGGGCTGAAAGAGGCCAAGATAGAACTAAGGGAGACGGTAGAGTGGCC
>JAADGB010000082.1:545-20450 GCA_013152575.1 Thermoproteota archaeon
GCCAGGCTGGGAATCAAGCCGCCTAGAGGCATACTCCTCTTCGGCCCGCCAGGAACGGGCAAGACTCTGCTAGCTAAAGCAGTTGCAACAGAGAGTGGCGCCAACTTCATCGCCGTAAGGGGACCCGAGGTACTAAGCAAGTGGGTAGGAGAAAGCGAGAAGATGATAAGAGAAATATTCAGAAAGGCCAGACAATACGCCCCAGCAGTAGTATTCTTCGACGAGATAGACGCTATAGCCTCGGTGAGGGGAACAGAGATAGGATCAAGAGTAGGGGAACGCATTGTAAGCCAGCTGCTAACCGAGATAGACGGTATCTCAGAGCTATCCGATGTAGTGGTGATAGCCGCAACTAACAGGCCAGACATCATCGACCCAGCACTCCTAAGGCCAGGACGACTAGAGAAGCTGATCTACGTACCACCACCCGACATGGAGGGTAGACTGGAGATCCTACGAATACACACGAGAAACGTGCCACTGGGAGATGATGTAGACCTAGTAGAGATAGCCAAGAGAACAGAGGGATACACAGGAGCAGACCTAGCGGCGTTGGTAAGAGAGGCTGCAATGCTAGCACTAAGGGAGAGTCTAGAGGCAAAGTACGTGGCTATGAGGCACTTCGAGGAAGCACTACTCAAGGTCAAGCCAAGTGTAACGGAGCAAATGATTGAATACTACAGGAGATGGCTAGAGTCAGCCAGGCAAATGAAGGTTGCAAGGAAGGCTCAGGCAGCTCCAACCCTGACATACTAGAATCCATCCTCAATATTATCATCATATTTAGGTCCTGCAGCCTACATTCTTTCACAATGGGGTGGCGATGGTGAGTGTATGGTCTCCTCAACCACTAATTAACAGCGTATACGAGACGTTATTGAAGCTCTCTAAGAACGGTACAGTGCCCGTGGAAGAGTCAGACCTAATCGCCGAGCTGAAAAGGAGAGGGGAGGATGTCTCTAGGAGGGATCTTGCCAAGATACTAATGACCCTCGAGATTCTAGGCTATATCTCAACCCAGACGAGCAAAGAAGAACTCCTGATCAGTGTGAAGAAGGGGAAGGAGTAATGGGGGTCAACCTCAGAGACATAATACCGCCAGGAGCGAAGCAAGAGGTTGATCTGAGAGCTCTAAAGGGTAAAGTGATAGCCCTAGACGCCTACAACGCGCTATACCAGTTCCTCGCGGCAATAAGGCAGCCTGATGGAACGCCACTAATGGATAGGCAGGGGAGAGTTACCAGCCACCTCTCCGGCTTATTCTATAGGACAATCAACCTCGCCGAGGAAGGAATAAAGCCAGTATATGTCTTCGATGGAAAGCCTCCTGAGCTGAAGAAAAAGGAGCTCGAAACAAGGTTCTCGAGGAGGGCTGAGGCTGAGAAAAAGTATGTTGAAGCCAAAAAGGTCGGCCTAGTCGAGGAAGCGCGTAAATACGCTGTACAAGCGATCCGCCTGACAAAGGATATGGTTGAAGATGCAAAAAGACTGCTAACCGCTATGGGTATACCATGGGTGCAGGCGCCAGAGGAGGGCGAAGCGCAGGCTGCGTATATTGCGAGTAAGGGCGAGGCTTGGGCTGCAGGTAGCCAGGACTACGATGTGCTCCTTTTCGGGTCTCCCAGGCTTGCTAGGAATCTTACCATTACTGGGAGGAGGAAGCTACCTGGCAAGGACGTCTACATAACAATTAAGCCTGAGGTTATAGAGCTGAGAAAACTCCTTGAGAGTCTAGGTTTATCGCGAGAGCAGTTGATACTTCTCGGCATACTATTGGGTACAGACTACAACCCTGGAGGTATACCAGGTTATGGTCCTAAGAACGCCCTCAACCTAGTTAGGAGTATCCAGGATGTGGAGAAGGCTCTCGATACTATACAGGCGAGGCTCCCCCAATATGATATTAAGAAGATATTCAATTACTTCCTAGAACCAGTTGTCACCGACGATTACAAGATCGAGTTCAACGAGCCCGATCTAAACGAGATAAAGCGAATACTAGTCGAAGAACACGACTTCAACCCCGAGAGAGTAAACAGGGCTTATGAGAGGCTCAAGAAGGCCTATAGAGAGAATCTGAGGACAAGACATGTAGGACTGGATGCCTGGTTTGGCTAGTCGAACTTGTCGAGCAGGTCCTTAACGTTTGGCTTTTTGATCCCAAGCCATTCTGGCTTAAGCACAGTCGATGTTGCTCCTTCAACGTATTCCACATATATCTGCCTGTTTAGGAGCTTCTCGGCTAGTTTCAGTATGTATTTCCCCTTCAGGGAATCTAGTAGACGCTTCGCCTCTTGCGGTACCTTTATGACGAATACCTGGCTACCGTCTGGTAAGTAAGCTTCCTGCATGCCGAGTACCTTATACGGTGCGATTAAGTCTTCTATCAACTGTCTCTTATCCTTCCTGTGTTCGACGATTATGACGCGGCTTATTTCCTCACTATTCAACGCTTTCCTAACGTCTGCGCCGAGTGTTGAGGGCAGACTCTCCCCCGACTCAACCAGGACGTAGAGGATATCATCGATCTGATAGGACTTAACATACTTTATGTCATAGTTCCGGTATTTCTTCTCGATGTCAATGAATGCCTTCATTACCCTCACATCGAGATCGGTATACTTTCCACTATTGACTAGCGATTCGCACCTGGGACAAAGGACGCCGCTCTTAATGCATATCTTGTCCAGCGGTATTTTTATGGCCACCTGCAGCACCACCCCAGGACACTCGTGTTTAACCAACAGTTAAGTATCGGGCAGACTCGAAGTTATAATTAATAACCCCGTTAGTCCAACCAGCCGACCGGGGTGGAATAGATGCCAATAACAGACCCAGAGCTGATAGCGATAGTAGAGAAGAGGGTCCTTAACAAGCTAGTGTGCAGGAAGTGCGGTGCCCTCAACCCACCGGGAGCGAAGAAGTGTAGGCGCTGCAAGAGCAAGAACTTGAGGCCAAAGAAGAAGAAGTAGAGTTTTTAATACTCTGCATTAAATTTTAGAATTTGATTCTCACGTCTCCGATAGATTTGTCCCACACCATCGATAACATATTCTTGATATCTGAAGTAGGCTGGAGGGTTAGATTGTAGGTTTAGAGGATGGGGTCCCGCGCGGCGTGGTGCCGCCGCCGGGATTTGAACCCGGGTCACGGGCTCGAAAGGCCCGCATACTGGGCCGGGCTATACTACGGCGGCGCCCATAATGGAATCATGTTAATTGGGGTTATAAGGATTAGCAGGGGTTCCTGGTTTCTGGGACAGTATTCTTTTAAGACTATAGGACAGCCTGGGGTTTTGGGGATAGGTTATGGGTGGAAAGCACGGCAAGTACGTCTACGTGAAGAGGAGCGACGGCTGGTACGTTAAGGTTAGAGTGTTTAAGAGCAGGGCCGAGGATGACCCGGAGAGATATATCGTCGTTGGCCCTAAAGTGAAGGAGCCGCCATTCACCTACGAGGTATTAGATGAGGAAGAACTCCCCGAAGAAGTACGTGAGAGGTTGAGGGACGTCTAGATACGCTAGAGTGATAGACTTGAGTAAGCCTAGCGTATCTATCATTATTCCAACCTATAATGAAGCAGAGAACATTGGTCCTTTATTGGAGAAAATCGTGGAAGTATTGGAGTCCAACGGCTACCCCTCGTTTGAAGTAATCGTTGTAGACGATAACTCCCCTGACGGTACGTGCAACGTCGTCCGCGCGAAGGGAGAAAGGGATCCTAGGATAAAGTGTATTCTTAGAACCCAGGAAAAGGGTCTCTCCTCGGCAGTAGTAACAGGCTATAAGAATGCGAAATCCGATATCGCTGTAGTTATGGACGCCGACTTCCAGCACCCGCCTGAGGTTATCCCGAGGCTCATCAAGGCTATAGAGGAGGGAGCCGATATTGCAATCGCAACACGTTACGGAAAGGGCGGTGGAGTGGAGGGATGGAGTAGGATAAGGTTACTTATGAGCAGGGTAGCCACTATAGGCGTTAAAATCCTGATTAGGGAAGCAAGGAATACTAGCGATCCACTCTCAGGCTTCTTCGCAGTAAGGTTGAGCGCAATTAACCTAGAGAGCCTTAGGCCCAAGGGGTTCAAAATCCTCCTAGAAATACTAGCACGACACCCCTGCCTAAAGGTAAGAGAGGTCCCCTACGTCTTCATGAGAAGGAGGAGTGGAGAGAGCAAGTTAGGCTTCGGCGTAATAACTGACTTTCTAATGCAGTCCTGGGAGATCTCACCCATGCCTAGGTTCCTCTTAGTCGGGGCGAGTGGAGTTCTAGTAAACCTACTAATCATGTGGCTCACACTAAAGCTGACAGGACTCCTAGATTTGGCCAGCATAGCGGGAATAGAAGCGAGCATCTTATCAAACTTTGCACTACACGAGACATTCACTTTCCGCCACTACTTCAAGAGGGATTGCCTAGGTAGAGGAGCGGTCAAAAGGTTACTCTACTATCATAGGGCTTCTCTCGCATCAATAATCACCACCTACATAGTAATGAGGTTACTAGTAACACTACTCTCAGTGAACCCGGTTCTTGGCCAATTCATAGGAATTCTAATGGGTTTCGCAGTGAATTATCTCCTATCGGTGGAGACCGTCTGGGAGTGTGGAAGATATGGTGGATGTTGAGGCCTACAAGAAGCTAGTAGAGGAGATAAGGAACTGTAGGAAATGTCCCCTCCATAGAACTCGTAAAAACGCTGTCCCAGGCGAGGGCCCCCTTGAAGTTGAAGTAATGCTGATAGGAGAGGCTCCCGGGAGAAAAGAGGACGAGCAGGGCAGACCCTTTGTGGGAATGGCGGGCAAACTCCTTGATGCAACCCTCGAGAAGGTTGGATTGTCCAGGAAATCCGTCTATATTACCAACGTTGTGAAATGCCGGCCTCCGGGGAACAGGGATCCTAAGCAGGAAGAGGTACAAGCCTGTCTGCCCTATCTGAAGAGACAGATAGAGTTGTTGAGGCCTAAGGTAATAGTTGCCTTAGGCAGGATCTCAGGGAAGTTATTGTACAACCTCGCAGGGCTGCCCTGGAAAGGGATTTCGAAGGAGAGGGGTAAGGTTAGAGATGCAAGGTTATTTGGATTAGATACCAAGATCATGGCAACCTATCATCCCGCTGCTGCCCTATACAATCCCCAGTTGAGGACTTCCATAGAACATGATCTGCGGCAAGTTGCGGAAATTAAGAAGATGAACGGGGAGGGCAAGAGAAAGACGCTGGAGGACTTCTTCTAGTAGTGTAACTTAGTACATCTGTCTCAGTATCTTAGCGACGCCCTTAACGCTTGAGAGATATCCTATAACGAAGGCGAATAATCCCACGATAATGACCATTAGGATGGCCTGGGAAGCCTGGAATCCTCCAGGTCCCTCACTAGTAACTATCTGGGATGTTTGATTTATGCTCGATAGCGTTATGGTTAGCATATCCCATACCAGTGCGCTCACTACTGCTTCATCCAGTAGTAGGAGGCTCGTGGAGGTCTGGTTCAATGACTTCATCACTAGGGAGTAGTCGTAATAGGCCGGGGCAAGACCGGGTGTCAATCCCCTGGTCAACAGGCGAGTGACTAGCGTATTATACATCCTATTCAGCTCCTCAGAGTATTGTGGGATAACCGTCCCCGGACCCCTATACGCCTGAATCGATGCTTGGAACATTACGTCAAGGCTCTTGGATAGGAGTTCCCTGTAGAATCCGATTGCAGCCAAATAATTAGATTGAGACATGTAGGAGTCTGCGGCCTTCCTTATCGAGTCCAGTACATCAATGTACACTAGGATCGATTTGCTCCTACCATAGTATTTTACAGCGTATTGGGCGAGTGTTGATGCATACTCGCTACTTGTAGTCGAGTAGTCCTTGAGTATCCAGGCTAACCTCTCGATATCAGTACTACTCACGAGCGGCTTTTCATCCCTTGTAGCATTAGCACTCCTAATCCATTCCTCGATACTAGTTACCCTAGCGGCGGCGTGAGACAGCTCGTATATCGCTCTATCGTAGAGCGTAGTCGGAGAATCAGAATAATTATGATAGGCAAGGAGACTACTCTTGGCTGCTGCGAGCCGCGTATACGCTGTAGCAACGAACTCAACATAATAGATAGACCCATTTCTTGGCAGCGACTCTAGTACCTGTTCCAACCGGTCCAGTTCCTTTGAAACGTTAGAAGCCACTCCATCCAAGTACTCTTTCGCCAAAGAGTAAGACTGGTTTAATGTACGGGCGGTAAAGTACGCCGCATAAGCCTCGTTTAACGCCGTAAACGCTAAACTTGCAGCCGCATAAGGATGTTTTTCTAAGAATCTTTTACTCTCATTGATAGTCTTTTGAATAGTGGAGAGTGTTTCATCTGTCATACCTAGCCTTCTAGCTTCGTTGACTAGCTCTTTTGCCTCATTAATCATCCTATTAGCGGCGGCCTTCATAGTCTGATTGAAGGCTACAGGTAAGGTGAACGGGGGCTTGGATAATGGAGGTTCGACTATATTGAATACCTGTGCTGTTAGGTTTAGTATGCCTGTATACCTGTGACCATTGCATGCCTGGGCTAGTTTTATCGTGTAGTTAACTAGTGGGTAGTAGAAGGTTAGCCCTTGGGCTTCAGTCGTTCTACACTTGTATTCGACGCCTCCAACGCTAGACGCTAATCCGTCGGGCGAGATTGCTCCAGTTACGACGAATCCGTTGAAGCCCTGGCCTGTAGGTGCTCCTGACAGGAGTGTGTATGTAACGAATGTTATCATAACACTGCCGCTAGGACCATCTATGCCTGAATCCGTGTGTATCGTTAGATTATAGTTCCACTGCCTCCAGTCCACGCCTGAGAGAAGCGACGCCAGCTTTATAGCCTGCATAGTACTCTTAACGGTGATATCTCCGACCTCGCCTCCCGCCTTGACGACAACCGTTCCATTGCCTGGGTAGGTTAGTGTCAGCGTGGCTGGTATCAATACACCCTCTTCCTTACCCTCAACAACTGCTATCAAGTTGAAATCCGCAGTCATACGGATGGCCTGATTCTCTCCTTGAGCCTTACTCACCCAGGCTAGCTGGGTGAACGAGGCTGTCACCATTATGAATAGTATTAATACTGCGATTACTTTCTTCAACTTGCTCCCCGCCATCGCCTGCATAAGAGGGAGTAATCCGGCCTATACTTAATAGTCTTAAGAGGGGCCTGTTAAACGAAGTGGCTGGGGGAAGGTGGAATGGCTAAGAAGAAGGACAAGGGAGGAGGACAGCAGGAAGGCAAGGGTACTAAGGAGTTGAAGATTGTCAGCGTGCAGGTCGTGACTCCAGACGCTGTTATGAAGAATCCGAGACAGATGGGCCTACTATACATAATAGACAGGCTGGGCCCCACGCACGAGAAGACGCTCCAGCATATAACATACATTATCCAGGAGGAATTAAACGTGGGTCTAGGCTACGACTTCAGAAAAGTGGGCAACACGCCATACAGCCCACAGCTGAAGTCGGATCTAGTAGCCCTCCTGTACGTGGGCTTCGTTGAGACAGAGCCGGGCCTATTCAGAAAGCTTAGGACAACAAGCTCTGGCAAGGATGCCCTTGAGAAGGTGGCCCCACCTGCAGGACTGGTTGAGACGATAAACTCAAACTTCGAGTTACTAAGGAATAAGGCCTCAATACTCGACAGCGAGCTAGACCTAGAGATAAGGAAGAGGATGAGAGGGCTAGGCGGTAGAAGAAGGAGCTTTTTCTAGGCGTAAAGCCTTGAATAACAAAGGCAGTAACCTCTTTTACAAACTCGTAGAGGAAAAGGTGTTTGTACTAGTCTACGGTCCCTATGCGACTGGAAAGACGCACCTAGCCTACGACGCATACATTTTTGCGGAGAAACTAGGATACAATCCGGTAATAATAGCTACTGAGCCAGGGACCCGGACATTCCTAAGAGATCTCAAAGTTAACTATACATCCGTCCTCACCATGGATGGCTTAGCAGAGGAAGCCACTAGAGCTGTTCTAGAAGGCAGATACCCTATAGTAGACAGTATTAACTGGATCTATAGGGAAAAACCCGGTCCAGAGAATGGCAGGATCCTCGCCTACATCTCAGCCTTACTAGGGCGCAGTGGTGGATTAGCCACCGCACAAGTGTCGGGCAGTGAGGATGAAGCCAGCGGGGCCCCCTACATAATACCGTGGACCTACGCGATAGGTAGGACTTCGAGGGAAAAGGGATTATACCTCCTCGAATTCAAGACTCCAGTGAAAAAAGTTCTTGGATTCAAGATAAGGGGGAAGCAAATAGAATGGCTCTAAACGAGGCCAACAGCCCGTGGAGCAAGAGCCTAGTGACATACCTCATGTTAACTTCATTGATGCTCGTACTGCTAGTGATATACTTCTATTATTATATAGGTAAGATAGTGGATTTCCTAGTGCTAGTAGCATTCCTAACGCCCGCCATGGTTGCAAACGGATCAGCTGTACTAGCAAGGAAAGTAAAGCTATCAGTCAAAGGAGAGTCCGCGTCTCTGACACCAATAGATGGAGGGAGGACCTGGAAGGGGAAACCAATACTTGGCTCGAATAAGACTTGGGAGGGGCTATTCTTCGGGTCCCTGCTGGGCGTGGTCGCAGGCGAGATCATCGCGGGATTGGCGTGGTTTACGCTAGATTGGGAGCTGGCTCCCATGTTGGCAGTGGTTACTCCCTACGTTAGTGTTGCCGCGCTCTTGGGGGATTTGGCTTCTAGTTTCTGGAAGAGGAGGAGGGGGCTCAGGCCGGGCGAGCCATTCCCCATCTGCGATCAGCTAGATTTCTACTTGTTTGCTGTAATTGCATTATTGTTGACGGGATTCCGGCCCCCATTAATGGATATAGTATTAGTGGGGTTGTTCGTCTATTCACTCCACATAGTTACAAACTGTATTGCTAGAGAGTTAGGGATCAAGAAAGAATGCCCCTAGTCCCTGGTATGTAACTAGTCTTTGATTTCGCCGGCCAATTTCTTCATCAAGTACCGGTACTTGATGAACCTATCGTCTGGCGAGAATCGCGGAGGATGAGGTACCTTCACCTCTCCCCCACATACGGGGCATTTATCCCTCCTTAACGTATATCTTCCACACTTCACACATTTTCTGAGCAGCCATTTCAATTCTATAACACCATTATGCCTACTCCTTCAGTCGTTCGAACGAGTATTCTATTCCAAGTTTCGACGCTTCCTTCTCAGCTACCTTTAGACTCTTTTGAAGGGCTTTCTCTAGTATCTTATAGTCGTGACTCTGTAAGTCTATCCTGTACCTCGGGGCTCCTATAGTGTATACTCTGACCTTGATCTCCTCTCCCTCGACTACAGCGTTCTCACGGGCTTTGACGAGCACCTTCTTTATCCTCTCAACACCGTCTGGAGCGAAGGATCTAAGCGTGAATATCCCCGAGATCTTCACTTGCTTAATCTTAATGTGCGTCTTCGCGGCCTCAAGCAGAGGTTCTATCCACTCCTCTGGTATCTCCGCCTCTTCAAGTGCTTCTCTACCGTAGATTACGGCTCTCTCTAGGCCAGACATCGGGTCCCCGTAGGCGTCCTCGAGTTTCCATATAACCTCCTTGTAGGCTTCATCCAGTGTTTTGCCCATGTCCTTTGCTACAAGCTCTATTATCGAGGCTGCCTTCAGCCTTCTCTTGTAGTCTATCATTTTCCTCCTTCTCTCTCCCTCCATTACTCGCTTTAGGCTTACGTCTACCTGTTTCCTAGCCTTGTAGACACGGATTACCTTGACTACAACCTTTCTTCCAGGCTGGACTACCCTGTCAATCTTTCTAACCGCCCTTGTCGCGACCTCGCTCCAGGGTAGGAAGGCTCTCATCCCATCATACTCGTCCAGTGATAGGTAGGCGCCGAAATCATAGACTTCCTCAACCGTACCTACAACTAGCTCTCCCACACTAGGCAGTGGTCTTCGAGGCTTGAGCGTGGTAACCATCTCTATCTACACCAGTGGATAGGAGTATGGGTCGAGGAAATTAAGGGATAGCGTTTAGCCTAGGATTCTCTCTATCTTGCCTAGGATCTTTGCCTTACCTCCAGTTGGCTGTACTAGGAGTGCTCCGCATGATAGACAGCGTGCTGGGAAGGTTGCATGGCTGAATACTACTTGCCTCTGGCCACACTGGGGGCATGTTACTAGTAGGAATCTGCTCCTCGGCTGTGGTACTAGTATCTTCCTTCTCCTGCCCCCGAATTCGACCGCCGACATTACCTGCTCCCCCTTATATTGCCTTCTCTACTAGCTCGATCTTTTTCAATCTAATCCCTAGTATGTGCCTCTTGTATCCGCACTCGCTGCATGTTATCCTGAGGACTACTTTCTTGGTGACCTTTGCATACCTCTTTTGCTCAGGCCTCCTCTGTGAACCGTAACCCTCTTGCTTCCTCACGTATCTCCTCTGACCCTCTGCCATGGACCTCCTCTTGCCATGCTTGTACACGCTTACTGAGTGTAGCGTGTGCGTCTTACACCTTGGACAGTACGTCCTTATCTTCTTTGGAAACTTCACTGTCCCTTCCCCCTTATACCGCCTCCAACCGGCTAGTCGTTGCTAGGTAATTTTATAGCTGTTTCCCTGACAGGCTCTGCTAGGCCAGCCAGTATTAAGCCTATCCCCTTGCCCAAGGAGAGTGGGAGGGTTTCACCTGGCTCCACTATGATACCATCGAGCGAGAAGGGATGAAGGACCCTGACCACAATGTCCTCTCCGTAATTAACGAGTAAGCCTGAGAGGTAATCCGCGTAGAGTTCTACCAGCTTATTGTAGAGGTTCAATACATCCCTATCAATACCAGCATAGTTTTCATCATAGGAGAGATCGTAGAGCCTAGACTTTGCAACTAGCAAGGCAGTCTTCCTAACCCGAGCCAAGTACTCCTCGCAGAAGTCCCCCGGACAATAAGTGTAAAGCAGGCCCTTAGCCTCACTCAAATGCTCAAGGTTGAGAGAGTCGTGCATTCCCGTTGAAGCCCTAAAGGGACCCCCAGCCGGTATACGCTCTGACAACTATCTCACCTCCAATTATCTCACATAGACCCTTCGACTCGAACACCAACGCCATCTCGGCGGGGAGAGATACCTCTTCACCTTCCCTAAAGCCTCCCTTAAACCCATAATAGTCGTCGGAGGGTATATCGGAGTGACACCTAGCCGTCACCTCTCCCTTGAATGGCGAGAGGTACCTGTAGTCGGGCCTCCAATCCCTACTCACTCCAACGGCTAGCAGGCTAGTCTTTCCATTAAGCGATCCCTCGATCCTCAACAGCCTTGAGGGGTCCTGGGTCACCTGATGATCGATCTCAACAGCCGTCTTCCTAACCGCATCGTATAATTGATCCATCCAATCCTTACCAAGGGACTTAAGTGAACCGGTGGCTCCTCCACCGAGCTGTTTGGCGATCCAGCCCCTCCAACCAGGCTCCTCTTCGCTTGGGAGAGCTGGTTGATATCCCTTAGGCGGTTCTAGGGGAAATATTATGTTGAAGTCCAGGCCCTGGGCTGCGATATACTGAGCTATCTCCCTCCTCTCCTCCCGACCCAGAGTGAAGCACTCACTGCACTCGACGACTATATGGAATCCTCTGTGGCCCGTGAAGTAAACATATCCAGCTTCTGCGCCGAAGTCCCGTTTAGCAATATCAACGACCCTGTAAGCCATCTCTAGCCCCTTCAACAGGCACTCAGTATTAGGCAGTACACTATCACACTCGGGCAGGTGGTCAACATCTATGTCGAAGAACAAGTCGCTGCCGATCCAACCCTTCTCCTCCATAGACTTTGCTTCTGGCAGCTCATAGAGTGCTACTGAATAGTAGGCTTGCCTAGGCGGGTTCTCAATCATATGATCAAGTACCTCAGACATGGTTGAAAATGAGAGATGCCTATGATAAGTGTCCGATCCGAAGTATTGGAAGGCGAATTCCCTCCTCTCAATATCACGGGGTTCGCGTAGCCCGGGCCTCAGAGAATAATACATTTTGTAGAGTTGTTCGAGATCTACCCTGCCATCCCTTACCCGGTATGTTAACTCGCTCCTACTATATCGTCGGCGATACATAGAATGTCAGCCTTCCCCCACCCATGAACTCGAAGTCAACCCTAACGGGTGCGTCACCAGCATATTTTACTGTCGCAGTCTCAGCCGCCTGGGCCGCTTGTAGCATCTGGCTGAAGTATTCTAGCGAGTAGTTAGAGGTATCCTCTGATTCTACTAGCAAGTCTAGCAGGCTTTGTCTTTCCATCGAGAACTCTAGCTCAGCGCTCTCGATGTCACCAATACCCCTAATTATCAACTTGTCCTCCGTAGCCATCAATCTGATAGTATCGGCGATCGGTTCAATAGTTCTTATAGCCTCCCTGAATGTCGTGGCGAGCATCTTTGCTGTAACAGTAAAGCCGATCTTTGGCTCCGGAGGCCTCTCAACTGCAAGAGATATCTGGGGTATTCTGAACCTCCTGGTCCCCCTACCAAGGAACATTACATCAATGAAGGTCTCAGATATCTTGAACTCGAGCTCATCGTCTTTCCTAGCACGCCTGAGGACCTTCACCAGGGTATTGAAGGATACGCCGAACTCGACCTCATCCTTCTCCAACTCATAGTTGAGCATTGAATCGGCCGGGTAGAACAAGTCAATCATAACAACTCTTGCAGGGTCAAGGGCTCTGAAGGAAAGGCCGTCATTAGTAGCGACGAATACGCCTTCGTCGAGGACTTTCTCCATAGAGGCAATAATGTATCTCCAGGTACGGGCGTCTTGGAACCTGATACGAGTTACCATCTACGTACCCCCTTAAGGGAATAGTAGACTGCACTAGATAAAATTGTCTTGGAGGACTAGCATTCCATTCTCTTACCTATATCATGGGCTAGTATGACCATTGCATGGGCCAGCCGCTGTAGCTCCTCGAGAAGCTGGCGGGAAGTGACTGTGTAAGGGGTTCTCTCAACAGCCTCGACTAGATCCCTCGACAGCTTCTCTAAGCCACGTGTGAGGGTATGGATTCGTGCGCAGTCGTCTACGCGTACTCTCTCCAAGTATATCCACACTCCTTACATCTATAGAACCTGGTCGGGGGCTCATCAGCCGCCCTGGTCTGCATCATCCAGAAGTATACCTCGTCGGCACCACACTTGGGGCATCTAACCTGTCCCTTCAACAATACTGCAGTAGATGGCGCCTTATCGGCATCGACTACAATTATCTTCTCCCTTGGACTATGCTCAACCTTCCTCTTAACCTTGTATGCCTCTAGGACCTCCTCTCCAATCTCCATCTCGTAGCCGCATCTAGGGCAGAATAACTGTCTCTTCCCATCCTTCACGCGGGGATACATAACTGAGCCGCACTTGGGGCAAAACCTTATCCTCGACTTTCTAGTTGTCGGTCTTGTCGCAGGCACCTTCCACACCTGGAGGGTCTGGAGTGGATAACGGGGTGTTATATTTTATGAGTCAGTGGCAGTCTCCAGCTCCCAGGAGATGCAAGGACCTTGATACCCATAGTGGAAGGCTTGAGGATAATGTGATTAATAGAGACTGGGACTCGAGCGATGCTCTTGGCGGAGGCGGGAAACCGCATCTACAGTCTCCAACTGCATAGCGTAGCTCGCCGGAGAACCCCCTTGATTCTAACTCGCTGCATAGCTCGTCGCAGGAATGGCCGGAGACCGCTCCGTCTACGTCCCCGCCCCTCAATACTACTCCTATACACTTAGAACAGTAGCATTTTGAGACTAGGATCCTGGCCTCTCTTTTAATCTTCAAGCTGGATCCCGGCTTCCTTGTAGGCAGCTAACAACTTTTTCTTCAATCCTTTTGCTTCTTTTATTATTTTATTTAATGCATCGGATAAGACCTCGACGGGATCATCATCGCTCGCCAGCTTCACGTAGACCTTAATGGCGCGCTCCAACGGGTGGACTAGAGAATAGTATGCGTTGACCACCCTCTCGTCCTCCTGAAGATAGTGCTGGAGTAAGCTACCCATTGTGTGATCCTCGCCTTCGATCGTGAACTCGTACTCCCTCTCAGAGATCCTCCTCAGCTTCACCTGCTCCAAAGCCGAACCCTCCAATCCTCTGTCTACTCAACACCCTTTTTACTGCTTCCCTCCAGTCAACTGTGACGTATAATTTGCCTTCATCGTCTTCCTCGAGAGTCTCAGTTTCAAAGCCCCAATCAATCATCTCCAACACGTTAGCACCAGTAACCGCGCCCACAGCCATGAAAAACTTCTTCGCAGTCCTAGTCGCTTCTAGCGTGGCCAACTCTCCTAGTACTCGGGCGATCTCCTGGGCGAACGTGAATACAACGTCAACGGGAGCACGGGTTACGAGCTCGTCATCCTCAACCCTCGCATCATAACCCAAGTGTGAAAGGACAAGCTCGAGCACATCCAGGGGTATCGCTACTCCGGCCTCGCGGAAAATAGCCCTCCTACCGAGCCTCGTATAACCCTTCTTGGGAGCCCTGGGCGTGGTGAACTCGTCAAGCACCTTCCTTATCCCGAGCTGCGTCCTCTTAGCCAGCACTTCTCCACCATAGACCTCAACCCTAAGCTGATCCCCCTTCATCTTAATCAGTACAGGGTCCCCTGCGAGGGCCTTAGACAGCCTCTCGAGAAACTTCTCCATGTTCTCCTTAGCCATGGGAGGAATCTTGACGATGAAAACCCTCTTCTTCCTCATCCGACACGTTCACCTTATCGGGATCATCAAGTAGTTTCTGAGTTCAAGCTTCAGGATCCGCGAAGAGGCCAACACTGACACCTTCCTCTTCTCGACCAGTCCACACTTCGGACACCTCATAGTCCTGGGATTGACTGGCTCTAGTGTTGCACCGCATCTAGAACACTCCGCGTATAGTACTCCGTATGGTGGATCGACTGTAGTCAAGTGGTAGGGGTTGGTCCCGTTGATTACTTTCACAAGCACTATGTCCCCCTTCCTATAATAGTCATCAATGCTCTTCACGTACTCCTCACTGATGTTGGATATGGGTATAGCTCCTAGGAACCTGCCGCTATACTCATAGAGCCATAGAGGGCTTGGTTGGAGGCGAACCTCTCCGTATAGCTCCACGAGGACGACGTCATGTCTAACCTGCATGACCATTCCTACAGCCGAAGAGCCAGGCCTGGGAATACGGAGCACTCTGAGCGGCTTAACCTCGACTGTCCTGGTCAGCATATTATACTTGGCTACACCCTCTACCGCAGCCCTGATAACACCGTTATCACTGTCCACGTAGGTTCCAGGGCCAGGTATGAATTCCTCTATAGATGCTAGCTCCTCTCCAGGCGTTACCCTCTTCTCCTTATACTCTCTCGAAGACTGAGACATTCACGTCCACCCTCCTAATCCTCGACTTGTGGTGGCGCATCGTGGCTGGTATAGGGAACCGCTCCCTGTACAGCACCCTATGCCTATACCCGTATTTCTCCGCCAACCCTGTATGGTATTGCTCATTGCCAGTTTTTAGTATAGCGTAAATCCTCCTCGGCCTGAGAGACATTGCATAGACGAGGAACTCTGTGTCAGCACCCCTCCTCTGCACTCCGAAAGGGGGATTCATAACGATGATATCGAACGAGCCCTCGACTAGCAACCGGGTCCCTGTCCTAATCCTACCAACAATATACGCGTCAAGCACTGGCAAGCCTGCGTTCCTGAAAGCCTTGATACATAGGGGAGGGAGACGGTAGTCTACATCAACCGCCACAATCCTCGTAGCACCATACAAGGCTAGTGCCAGGGACAACCTGCAGGTACCTGCGCCCAGGTCGAGGATCGAGGCCTCCTCAAGATCCTCTCGGAGACTCATATTGCTGGCAAGCCTAGCAGCTATATCGCCGGGAGTAGTGTATTGCTCTAACATGGGCATAGGCTCTGGTATAGGAGGAGAATACTCCTCGACCAGCTTCGCAACTATCGACGCCCTCCTCATGGGCCATTACCATGGGAACAGGTAGGGTTCAAGGCTGCCCTGCAACGCCATCCTAGCTTCTCCAGGAGTTAGAACTGGCTTCTCATATCTATGCAGGTCGTCTAACGGTATCCTCGGGCAGCTGGTAATAACCCAGGCATCAATTATTGGTGAATCTATCGTTCTGAGGCGTTGCTCGTCTACGTGCTCCATAACATACACGTGGTACGTTCCGCCTCTTGACTCGATCAGTTTAACGAGTTTATCAACTAGCCATGGACGGTATTGGCCTGTCTTCAAACCAACGACGACTCCCCACGACTTCGCATTCATGGCTTGAGAAACCTTGTAGAGTCTAGCCCCATAGAATTTCTCGAATTCACGTGTACGATCAATTAACTCGCCACGGTATGGGTCTAGCTGTAATAGTGGCTTGAAGGTGGATAGATATAGTCCGAGAGCGTGGAACACGCCTCCTGCAACGATTAGGAAAGCATCCGCGTCGAATCTCCTCGCAAGGTGATAATCGCACCCAATAACCTGGCCTTCCTCGAAGTATGGAGGCTGTGATGGTGGTATGATCGCCTCGACACCACTTCTAACGAGAACGTCTCTTATCTCGCCTAGGAGATGGGTATGCTGGCTAGTAGCTGTTAGGACAATGCTCTTCCACCCTTCTTCTTTCATCTTACTGATGACTTCATCTAGGAGGCGTCTCGGAGGCTTATGCCTGCTTCTGGCCTGGAGATAGATTATCCTCGGCTTCCCTCCCGGCTCTACCCCTTCATGGGCTAGGCTCGGAGGATAGGGGGTATGGCCTATATGGACTATAACATCCGCCCTCAGTATGTGTGCGAGCCTAGGCCAGTGCAGGTCACATGCTCCGAAGCTACTGTCTCCGTCAATGAACACTGTAGCGCCCGTTAAATCTTGGATCTTCCCGCTGAGGCATGCAGCGTATTGTTTTAACCCGTCGGGGAGCTGTAGGACTACTCTCTCAGCCCTTACTTCTTTTAGAGGAGAGAAATCTATGTGGTAGGGGATATCGCAGTTTTCCATTAGGACACCTGCCCGGTAGCCGCTAGCTTCTTTATCTTAATCCTGGTCGGGATGGGGAACTTGTCTCCTCCCCTCCTCAGCGCCTCCTTTATCTTCTCGATGTCCTTCTCCCTACCCCATACCTCTAGTATGACGTGGCCTGGGTAGACTCTGGCAGCAGTGCCTATCGGCTTACCGAAAGCCTGCCTCATTCCATCCTGGAGACGGTCTGCTCCTGCGAAGGCCATCATCTTGTTCTCTCTTAGCACGTGGTGTGGGTAGACTCTAATCCTGAAGTAGAAGTTCATGTCTCCCACGCTAGATGATAGGAACTTGTTGACCGCTATTCTAGCAGCCTCTAGAGCATTGTGCCTTATCTGGCCAGCCTCGATAGCGATTAGCTCTCCCTTGACCTCGGCTTTCTCCATCATCTCCCTGTTGCCCATCTCGAACTTGGTTATCTTCGGCTGTGGCACTCCGTGGATGTACTCCCTCCTAGTATACGGAGGCCCGCTGAAATGCGTATAGCACTTAGCTGGTCTCAGCGGCATCCTAATCCCCCACTCTCCACCAGACCCCCAGTCAATTCCTCAAGGTTATATTTGTTGACTAGCCCGGCTTCTCGAATACTATCAGCGACACCCAGAGGTCGCCGTGCCTAACCTTGCGTATGTGAGCAACATTGAACCCAGCCCTACGAGCAACGTTAACCGCGTGCCTCGACTCGGTGGTGACTATCGCTGCCCTACCACCTGGTCTCATCACATTATACAGTGATGGAATGAACTTACTGTACAGGCGGCGGACCGAGGAGGGGTCCCCCATCCTTATACCATAAGGTGGGTTAGAGGCTACGAAATCCACCGCTTCGTTTCCAATAATCTCCTCTAGCCTCCTCGCATCCCCCACTAGGAACTCGATCCTGTCAACCACCCTCGCGGCCGAGGCGTTCCTAACAGCACCCTCTATGTGTCTCGGGTTCTTATCAAGACAGATGATCCGTGCATCCTCGAATAGGAGGGCTGCCTCGATAGCAACAGTACCACCACCACACATGGGGTCTAGGATGACGGATGAGTCCCTGGCCTCGGCCAGCCTTAAGAGACCATAAGCCAGCGTGGACTTTAAAGCGGCCGGGTGATCGTAGACCCGGTACCCCCTTCTATGACCACTCCTCTCACCGATGACGTAGACTCCAAGCCTGAAGACCTCGCCGTCAACCTCAGCCATTATCGAGATACTGGGCGACTCAAGCCTAACCTCTGGTATAACACCATACTCCTCCATATACGCCTCCTGAACCGCTCTACCCACAACCCTGGCAACATCCATACTAGTATACTCGTGGCCCTCTCCAATCCTCTCGGATCTAACCGCAAACGCCGCCCCGAAGGGGATAAACCTGTGCACGCCCGACGACCTGGCGATCTCATCGATCCTATTCAACGCGTCTAGACTATACCCGACGGTTTCCTCGACGCTCAGTAGTGCTGCTGAGTGTACACTCCTCATCCGGAAAACGGGTCTAAGAGACGTGGAGTCCACTTCCAAAATAACCCTACCACGCCCCTTCCTAACATCAGCTTCCCGAATTCTACCCTGATACTCCTCCTCGGCCTCAGTAACTGTCACATCCTCCAGGCCAGGGTTACATTTCAGTAGCAGCCTCACTACCGCATCCCTCGATCAGGTTACAGGCCCTTGAAAGCAAGTATAAGAGTGATCGGAGGTCCTTCTCGTACTCTATATTCCTCGCGGCAAGCCTCCTAATGGAGACTATGACCTCCTTCCTCCTCCGAGGATCTGTTACTAGAATGCTGGCCAACTCCTCAACGTACTTCTCGATCAGCCTTACGTATTTGGACTCATGCTTCCTCGAAACGGGTTCTAGCCTGGCCTGGAAGAACTCGTATAGGAGTATGGCCGTCGCGTTGGCCAGATTCAAAGCCTGATACCTTGGGCTCGTGGGTATGTTGACTAGAAGATCGCACTGTTCAAGTTCCTCCCTCGTTAACCCTACACTCTCCCTACCCATCACGAGTGCAACTACTCCCTCGGTTCTAGCAGCGATCTCCGCCGCCCGCTTCGGGTGGAGAGGGACCCTCAACGCGTCGCGGTGAGAGGCCTTAGCCGAGGTGCATAGAGATAGGGAGGAGCCTCTCAACGCCTCGTCCAGCGACCCCACTACCACGGCTTCATCTAGTCTGTTAGCCGCTCTCACAGCATATTCACGTGCTTCCTCAAAGTCAGCTTTCGGACTGACTATGTAGAGTTCATCTACCTGGAAGTTCTCGCAGAGCCTGGCAATCATACCAAGGTTAACAGCTCCCTCGATGCCGACGAGCACTAATCTTAGCTTATCCAATCCTTACCCCTCACCGCGACGACAGCGTATAACTTCTCCATAAAGTAGGATTCCTCGAGGAGGTGAATAACTCTGAACCCCCTCTTAGCTAGGCACTCCCGGGGAGACCATCCTGACAGGCTAGAATATACCATGACAATAGCTTTGGAAATACTGGCTAGCTCGGAACAGATATCCTCTAGGAGGCCGGGCGAGCCGCTCCACGCCTTGGACAACAAACTACACTCTTCCAGCTCATCGGATACTGGCAGATATGGCGGGTTTACAATTGATAGATCCACGGGTCCCCTAATACATGAGGACCAGTTACACGCGATTACAGTCGAGTTGGAGCTCTCCAAATTCCTC
Organism: Thermoproteota archaeon; assembly: GCA_013152575.1. Taxonomy (GTDB): domain Archaea; phylum Thermoproteota; class Thermoprotei_A; order Sulfolobales; family Acidilobaceae; genus Thermodiscus. Next base: position 20,256 of record JAADGB010000082.1, read on the forward strand.
TTAGCGGTCTGGAGGGCGTATTCGTTTATGTCGACGCCGATCAAGAAGGCCTTGGGGAAGAGTCTTGATGTAGCCACTGATATGATCCCAGTTCCTATACCCAGTTCTAAGATGATCCCGGGCTGGTATCCCTCGTCAGCCAGCCGTTTTACCGCTTTTATGGCTAGGAGGGAGTCCTCAGCGGGCTCATAAACA
>JAADGB010000083.1 GCA_013152575.1 Thermoproteota archaeon
ATAACCGGTTTTTCCTTAAACCCACAGGCTCGACACGAGAGACCACTACACAACAGTATCCAGTAGAAGCCAAGACCCTCAGTAAACACGAGTCTCCTAGCAATCCTATTGGGATTCCTAGAGATAATAGGTAAGTCAAGCCTAGCTAGGGAAGCTTTATCCAACTTTTCGAGAAGTTCATCGAGCATATTCACATTCAACCACCCAGTAATGCGATGATAGGACCATCACCAACGATGATAGCCATGATTAGGCCGAGGAACATAAGTGTCACTAATGGTAGCAGGGGAGAAGCTTCAATCGTCTTGTCCCAGGCATTCATCTTAGCAACAACCTCGTGGGGGTCTCCCTCGATCCTCACGCCAGATGGATGCCACCACCTATACTTGGAAACCAACTCTCTCCCCGTAACACGAACCTTTAAGCGGAGAAGACAACTCAAGCCACACTTGCGTGTCAGCTCGAAGAGGTAGAAGCCGAGGACGAAGGGGGCCGAGTATAGGAGCATAAGAAGTACGGATGGCATTATGGCATTGCCTACTATTGGAAGAGAGACGGCCACGAATAATACAGCGGCGAGATCAGCTCCTCCCATGAACTCCAACCAGTACATTACTAGGAAGATGACTGCTATGAGTCCATTAACGAGGTAGGGCAGCCATATAGGCCCCTCATAGTACTTCAGAACGCTGGCAAAGCCTAGAGCGACCCCTACAGGTGCCGGGATAATCCAGAGTTCTGGGTCAACTTCCCTGTAAACGTAGTCCATGATCGCAGCTACCGCGAATACTCCTATTGTGAGCAGTTCCGCGAGTACGAGCGGATTGGCGCTCGCTATCTTTGCTCCCTCATCTTTGATTCAACTCTCTTCACTAGCTCCATGGGGTCCCTATCTGGTTTATCTTTTCTATCATCTATCATGATAATCGTGACGATCCTCTCGATCCCCATTTTACCTAGCTCATCGTGGATCTTCGACGCAATTTTCCCTATTACGGATAGGTCCTCTACTGATACGACTGTAGTATCTGGAGTGACTATGGGGTCGAATCCCTCCTCAACGAGTATCTCGACAGCCCTTGCCACGTATTTGGAGACGCTCTTCTCGCCTGTAATGGGTATCACTTTGAACGATACTATCGGCAAGATCTCACACCATGCAATTGTAATGTGGATGGAGTGTGTAATATAGTAGTGGTTATTCGAGTTTCAACTCGTCAATGGTTGTCTTAAAAGATAAGGCCCACTGCTATACCATTATCTCGTGATAACAAATATAAAGAACGAGGATTAACCGGAGACTAATCTGGTGACGCTGATGACCAACGAGATAAGACTAGACAAGGCATCAATAGCATACGCGGCCCTAGTAGCACTATTCACAGGCAGCCTAGTAGCATCAAACTACCTGGCATCGAAACTATTCACGGCAACAATATTCGGAGTAAGCGTAGCTGCGCCAGCAGCAGTACTAGCATATGCAATGACATTCTTATTCACAGACATAATCAGCGAAGTCTACGGGAAGAAGGCGGCTGGGATTGCAGTATTCGTCGGATTCGCGACACAAGTCCTAATACTAGCCTACAACGCGTTCGCACTAAAACTACCACACGCACCCTTCAGCCCGGCAACACCGCAAGCATACGAGTCAGTCGTGGGAGGAAGTGCCCCAATAATACTGGCAAGCCTGACAGCCTACATCATAAGCCAGACACACGATGTATGGGCATTTCACTTCTGGAAGAGCAAGACAGGCGGAAGATGGCTATGGCTCAGGAACAACGCCTCAACAATGGTAAGCCAACTCATAGACACAGTGATATTCATAACGCTAGCCTTCAACATAATCCCAAGCATAATGGGCCTCCAAGCACTACCATGGGCCGCGATAAAGAGCATAATAATAGGCCAGTACATAGTCAAGTGGCTGATCGCCTTAGGAGACACTCCACTAGTATACCTCGGAACCCACCTAGTATCAAACTATATTGGTATAAAAACAATACAAATAACAGGATTATATGAGGGTAAAGAAGAGAGGCTCACTAGAACTCTGTAACTAGAGCCTCCATCCTAGCAGCGACCCTCGCAATCCTAACAGCCAATCCCCTGCTCCTTGTCTTCACCAGGGCTATGTCATTAGCGTATAGAACCTTAACACCCTCACCCTTAACGCTTCTAAGAACATCATCAACTCTATCGACATCGACAGGTATAACGTAGTAGCCGTGAGGATCACGCCTAGACAAGATGTCACGCAGGAACCCTTGAACAGACTCCATACTAGCCACCCCTAGCTCACATCAAATCTATAGATTTACAGGACGCATGTCTCAATTACTATATAGCCGAGGATGGTTTTAAGGTTTCGTATCAATAAACCCTGGGGGCCCTGCGCGCCCTCCATCATTCTCCGCATACGGCGGCGTCAGGAGGGCGGGGAGCGGGCCCCCAGATCCATTCTACTAGAGTGTACAAGAGGGTTTTGTATCCTATTCTGGCGCCGCAACGGCTCCTGCCAGTATTAGTGACGCTGACTCCAGGATGAGACCACCTATAATTGTTATGACTCCTATCTTCAGGGTAACCAAGCCAACTCCCAGTACACCAAGCAATACTGCTACCGTGGACTGCTTGCTTGGCCATAGATAGTTTACTGCGGCCACGACTGCCAATATGAGGGTCCCATCGATTACCGCGTCTATAATCATGGGAAGATTGAACAGGGTCATCGATGCTATCTTGACGATAGCCAGGGATAGGATGATGATAGAGCTCCTCTTAGACTTCTCCGAACCCATCACATAGTAGCTATAGGATATTAGGAGTGGAATAACTGCCAGTATCAGGTTGTAGGCTATGATCGATCCAATGGTCTGTAGTGAGAGACCGACTAGTGCCTCGAATGGTGCTATAGCCATTATGAAGTAGAGATACGGTAGCCTGTTCTTCAAGACTCCAATCCCGCCTCCACAACAGCCGCTAACGCCTTAATCCAGTTCTCATAGTCTCCCAAGTGGATCTTCTCCGTCAAGCTATGAGTATACTTCGCTGGGGCGGATATCGCGATTGAGGGAACACCTGTTACATGGAATGCCCCAGCATCTGTACCGCCTCCAGCAGTGGCTACCTGGAGTGGTATACCCTTCCCAGTTATTGCATCGTATAGCCTCCTCACGAGTCTGGGCGGAGCCACGTATACGTTGTCTATAGCTCTCAGCACAGGCCCCTTCCCCAGTGAGAGGTTACCTGTAATAGCTGGATGGCAGCAGGTGCTTGTGTCCACAGCTATGAACAAGTCTGGCTGCAACTCTCTCGCCAGAGCTTTAGCTCCCATCAATCCTATTTCCTCCTGGACAGTCCACGCGAGGATTACCTCGGCCTTTGGTTCCACTGCACCGCTCCCAATTAACCGAGCTAGCTCGATCAATGCTGAGCATCCAGCCCTGTCATCGAGTCCCCGGGTTGAGATGTACCTTCCGTTTCCTAGGTAGGAAATGTGCTTCTTGAAAGTGACCTGGTCCAGCACTCGGATACCCATTTCTTCGACTTCCGCTTTAGACTCTGCACCGACATCTATCCTTAACTCATGCCAAGGCCTCACCTGAGCCTGTTGCTGGCCTCTCGTCATCCTCAAGTGAGGAGGATCCGCTCCTATAACGCCGGGAACGGGTCCCTTCGAACCATGCACAACCACGTGCCTAGCTGGTAGTATTGAGTCATCTATCCCCCCAAGCTTCCTGAAAGATAAGAGCCCGTCAGAGCCTATACCTGTGACGACAAGGGCGATCTCATCCATGTGAGCTGCAATTACTATCTTGCCCTCACCTTTACCGCCCATATGGAGGAGCAGGTTTCCCATACGGTCGATTTCGACTTTGCCATAGTTAGAGACTATCTCAGAGATATACGATCTAACACGGTCTTCGTAACCAGGGGCTCCCGGGATCAACACGAGATCCTCTAGGAG
>JAADGB010000084.1 GCA_013152575.1 Thermoproteota archaeon
TTCACCTCGTCGACAAGGAGTATCTCGGTGAATATGGGGCCCTTATGGAATACGAATTCTCCCCCGCGAAATACCATTGTACCTGTGATATCGCTTGGCAGAAGGTCGGGTACGAACTGGATCCGCGCGAAGTCTAGCCCCAGGCTTGACGCTACAGCTTTGGCTATTAGGGTCTTTGCAACGCCTGGCACGCCCTCGAGTAGTACATGGCCGCCTGCGATAATTGTTGAGATGATCCCGTCGATGACATCCTTCTTGCCAACGACTACCTTGGAGACCTCCATGTGTATCTTCTCTCTGAGAGTATCAGCCACGTCTCGCCACCTTCAATATCCTTCGGGCAACCCTCACGGGGTCTATCCCTTCCCCGCCGCCTTCAACCTCCACACCTATCCTGGAGGCTTCAACCGATAATAGCCACTCCTCATGTGTTTCGAGACGCGTCTTCTTACGAGGCGGGGGTTGCGTTGGGAATAGGAATATGACTGCCCAGGGTGCACTCGCTGATAATATAATGAATAATAAAGTGACTTTGTTAATGCCCTCAGCCTTCTTGGCCAGGTTGTTTAGGGAGTATGATATCTGGCCCGCCAGGCCGGATAGGTAGTAGAAGCCTTTAGTCTGGGGCGTGAAGGTATAGTGGGATGAATCGAATAATACGATGTCGGTCTGATTAGCTACTATGCTGAAGAGTTTGAGTGCTACACTCTTGGTGGGTGGGAGTAGATTATAGTCTCCCTTGTAGAGGAAGTTGGCGAATATCGACGAGTCTCCTATAACGACTACTGTTCCCTTGCCGACGTGGTAGAGTACCGCTGCTGGGGACCCGTCCCCATACCTGCATAGCACTTTGCCGTCTCGGAGCTGTTTTACATGTACTGCTTTGGTAGTGTAGACTGTCTCGTTTAAGCACGTTAGTTTTACCACCCACTCCCATCCTCCGCCTTTGGATGATTGGTTGTAGATGGTGGGGCCGATCGCGTTTAGCCCTAGCTCCCTGAGGATAGCTTCAGTATTGTTTGTCTCGTCAGCGATGAGGAGGGTTATTGTTCCATTCCTGACGTTTTCGGCTATTATCCGGGCTTCATCGCTGGTGAAGGGCTTGTCGGGTCCCACGATCATGTATAGTATCTTTCCACTTGTCTTCTTGATTGAATATGGATTTGAGAGGACAACGTTGTTATCCCTTGAGATATCTCGGTAGAACCAGTAAGAGCCGCCCTCGCCCGTATTGCTGGGGCTAGTTGATAGCCATGGATAGTTCTGTGTCTCGACCGAGACGGCCGCTCCTACTACGAATAGGATGAGTGTGAGTGATATGATTGTGAGGGCTACTGTTCTCGGGATCCTGACCAATTGTCAATCAACCCCTCGGCGTCCTTCTTGAGCTCCTCCACGTCGCTCTCCCTGGGCTTATACCTCGAGTACATCAGGTACGCGTATCTCTTGGCGAATCTCAGAGCTCTCCCGCCTAGTAGGAGGGCTACCTCGAATACGGTCTTTGATGTTAATGGTTTACCTGTTTTCCTCTCCGCCACGCTCCTTAGTGCTAGGAATAGGCGTCTTAGGACGGCTTTTACGCCACTATACCTATAGCTCGTCTCCAGATAGACTGAAGGCTTCCCGCTTATCTTCTCCCGGAACTCTGGCTCTCTCCTGTATCCCATGATTAGGATGACGCTGACCAGTATGAGTGAGAAAAGGAGTATGATGAGGGCGGCCAGCGCGTATGTTCCTAGGCTCTCGGCGCCTACCCCAGCCCTACTCGTTGTCGTTGTAGTGGTTGTCGCTGTCACTGTTGTGTTCGTGACATTCATAATTGTCTGGGTTACCGTTGACCCCGCCTTTCCCTTTAAGACGTCGGGGATTACATGGTGTGGCGAGTATATCGGCACTTAGGCTACACCAGGTTCCTCGGCTATTTCTTAACCATGGCCAGTATGACTCCCACGATCACACCTATAGAGGCTGGACCAACTATTGTTGCTCCAATTGTTATCACGAACTGCTTCAGTAGTGGTAGTAACTGCTTTAGTTCAACGCCCAGCTTAGCCGCTATATCCTCAAGATTGCCTCCGAGGCTCCACGCGGAGAGTATGCTTCCCAGAATGAGTATTCCAATGAAGGCGAAGATATACCTCATAGCCTTTACTCCAACATAGCCTAGCGCTACGCCCAGGAGGAACTCGATTAGTATGGTCAGCGCCATCTTCGGGTTAGAGACGGCTACGGAGACTACCTCCTGGAGGGTCGTATTCTCCCCTGTCCCACCCGTGGTTTGGGCTAGGGCTGGGGCTATCGTAAGCGTGAATAATAGTATGCCCGTGACTAGTAGCAGGCTGTATCTAGTCATCCCAGGCTACACCTGTTAACCTAGTATTTGGTTCCAGACACTATTTAATCTAAGTACACTAGTACACCGGTATTTGTCAACGCTGTTATACCCCGGAGTCCACCTAGTTATCGAGGCGGTGATCATTGGCTCATAAAGAGGTCCTTGCAGAACCGGGTCGAAGGGTTCTCATGCTCGGTAACGTTGCCCTGGCGAGGGGGGCGTTAGAGTACGGTATAGGCTTCGCCTCAGCTTATCCAGGCACGCCTTCAACCGAGATAGTTGAAGCACTCTCCTACGCTGCCAGGAAGTTGAAGGCTCCCTACGTCGAGTGGAGTACTAATGAGAAGGTTGCCCTCGAGGCAGCCTATGGTGCGGCGCTAGCAGGTGTCCCCGCGCTGGTAGCGATGAAGCATGTGGGTGTGAATGTTGCCGCCGATCCACTCTTTAGTAGTGCTTACACGGGGGTTAGAGCCCCGCTAGTCGTTGTTTCAGCCGATGATCCTGGTATGCATAGTAGCCAGAACGAGCAAGATAACAGGTGGTATGGTATACACGCCTACATCCCGGTTGTAGAGCCGGCGGGAGCCCAGGAAGCCAAGGAGGCTATGATAGCCGCATTCAAGCTCAGCGAAGAGTTCAACCACCCCGTTATACTAAGGACTTCAACGAGGGTAGGACACACTAGGGTCCCTGTTGAAACGGGAGAGATCCCCCTAGAGAAGCTTAAGGCGAAGGGCAAGTTCAAGAAGGAGCCAACGAGGACAACCCTGATACCAGCCCATGCGAGGAAGCTGAGGGTGGAACTCCTTGAGAAGTTGGACAGAATCGCCAAGAGGCTCTCCGAGCACCCATTGAATAGTGCTGAGGGACCCGAGGATTCAAAGATCCTAGTTGTAGGGGTCGGCCTGGGCTATAGGTTCGCGAAGGAGTCCCTATCATACCTCGGCCTATCCGATAAGGTTAGACTCCTCAAGCTCTCAATCCCAGTACCACTACCGGAGGAGCTACTGCTTAGGGAGGCTGAGGGGAAGGAGAAGATATTCTTCGTAGAGGAGGGAGAACCCGTTATCGAGACACTCACAAAGAGCCTCTTCTTCGATAAGGGGGTAATGGTTAGGGTTGCTGGTAAGGGTAACGGGTACATTACAAAGATAGGCGAGTTAACCCTCGAGAAGGTTCTCCCCGGGCTTGCAAAGTTCCTAGGCGTAAGCTACACCCCGCCAGACCCGCCTAGGGTCGAGTTGACGCCGCCACCAAGGCCTCCAGCACTCTGCCCAGGGTGTCCATATAGGGCGGTCTTCTACGCTCTCAGGAGGGCCCTCGGTAAGGCTAGGGTTAGGCCGATCTACAACGGTGATATCGGCTGCTATAGCCTTGGAGTGCTGCCGCCCTTCCAAATGCAAGACACAATCGTGGAGATGGGTGGGAGCATAGGCCTAGCGAATGGAATGTCCCATGTAGTCGAGGACCAGCTCCCAGTGGCGATTATTGGTGACAGCACGTTCTTCCACGCTGGCATGCCCGGCTTGGCTAATGCCGTCTACAACAAGGCTCCAATGCTGATAGTAGTCTTGGACAACCGGACTACGGCTATGACTGGTCA
>JAADGB010000085.1 GCA_013152575.1 Thermoproteota archaeon
GTCACAGGTAGAGGCCATCCGAAGCTGACTTTTGAAGATCCATTGAGGCTCGTAGTTAGAAGGAGTAGCTTTATTGATTCTAAAACCCTCATGATAAACGCCAATAAGAGTGCCAGAGATCTTCGAAGAGACCTAGTTGAGAAATTGAAGAGTGGAGATGAGCTGCTAATCTACCTTACAGTCCTAGATACTCCTTAAGAGTTCTAGAAGACGAACAAGCCTTATCCCGGTCGATACCGTTGACTTCACTGATTTTGTAAACCTTGCTTATGATTTCCTCATCGATAGGCGTTATCTCACCTGGTATTATGATACTAGACGGCTGTCTCCACTTATCCTCATAAGAGACTATGTCGGATAATCTATTATATAACCTAACTCGCCCATCTTCATAGCCTGCGCGTTCAATTACGAACCCTGCCGCCTTTGATAGCGTGTCCACGCCTATTTCCTCTTCGAGCTGCAGTAGCGTTGCTACAGCATCAGGTGGTAGCAATTGCTCTCCACTTGGTTTAATGTCCAGTAGTGCTAGGGTGTGGAGCCCAATGCACGCATTGTCGTAGATATAGCCGAGTACGCTGTAGGGTTTAACCCTCCGCCACGGTCCGGGTACTGTCACAGTCCTACCGAACTTGTAAAAGTCCAGGAGGCTTAGTGACTTCGAAGCACAAACACCTGACACCCCCGGTATGACCCTATGCTTGACACCCAGTTCTTCGGCCATCATAATCAGGCTCCTGTGGGTGGTTGCAATCATAGGATCGCCAGGTACTACCACAACGATGTTCTTATCTTTCGCCTCACTTACAAGGGCTAAAGCCCTTTCCTCCAGAGTGCTGCGATCCGCTACGATGACCTCACCCGACGCATGCTTTGTTACAAAGGCGAGAAGCCAGTCAGATGATGGGACGGTATATGTCTCCACATATATTTTATCACCAATATTTAATAATTTAATTAGAATTTCAGTTTGATATCCGGGGCCGAGACCACCGCCGACCAGATAAAGAGGCACAATGCTGCACCCATTTAATCCAGGAAACAACTGGTAATAAACAGAGCCTGGGGGCATAGACATTGTATTGCAAGGATAAGGATATACTGCTCGCTGCATCAGCCCTTGGGTTCAAAGCCCACGAGGTAAAAAATGAGTATATCCTAGAAACCAGTGATGGCTTCTGGTTTACAGGCAACAAGAACGGAGTCAAACTTATCGATAATGGAGACTCTTACACAGTAATTAGCCACGGCCAGAAAAAGACCTATAACATGGATGATCCATGCCGAGCCGTTTTGCTTGCATATAATTTAGCATCGGATCACTTGAGAAAGAAAAAGGGTTCTCTTCTGGATAGAATCAATTATTTGCTCCGAACCTATACCCCAACTACTTCCTGCCTCAGGTGGATGAGTGCAACACATAAACTCAAAACTAATACATTAACCACGTATACATTCTGCAAAATATCTCCTCTGGTTGTAGCAATCTATGAAGAAATGTCTAATCATTTCCCTAAGCTGAGGAAAATAAACGAGAAATGCCAAGACTTCATACACGGTATCCACCGTATTGAAGAAATCAGACAACTAACGGATAGTATAAAGAGGCTCGTTTCAAAAGATACCCAAGTACTACACGCAAGAATACTACACGATGCCCTCCAGAATACGTTAGGCAGAGAGATCTGGACTCTACTTTCATCCTCTTATCATTCAATCACGAAATACAAGCCTGGTTCAGTAGTCGTGGAAGACACTGACCCGGCAGCCTTAATCATAGGAGCCGAGGCGGCCTGGGCATCAAATGCAGGCTTTCGAACACCAGACAATCCTATCCTTAAACTACTAGAAGTCATTGTAACACCGTTCAATTATTATGTCAGAGAGGAGCAAGGTGGTATTCTAAGAATATGTTCGGGTAGCAGGTGCCCGTATCCATATTTAATCCTAAATAAAAACATTCAACAAAAAGTTTTTGAATCATACACACAGGGTAAAGGAAGTATATTATACATCGTCAACGAGAATCCTACAGCTGCGTTGATAGGACTTAACGACCACCTAAAGGCTGTCGATGTCTCTAACGTGGTAGATTCATCGTCCGCCCTACTGAAAGCAATCACAGCCGAGGAAAAACCCCTTACAATAAATGAGATAGCTAATGGACTATTGTCGTGACGCAAATTAGCCTTCCAGCAGACTTTACATATAGTAATGGGGGTTGTGAAGAGGGCTGGTATTGCCGAGGAAAAGCCGATGAGGATGGACGCCAGTCTAGGAACCCCCCATTCTCATGAAAATATATCATACCCTGTTATATCGCAATTTAGAATACAGGTGCAATTGATGGAGGGCAAGTTGAAAGGAGAATACAAGGAGAAGGGATCAACGGTATACAAAGAATCCCTTAGGAACCTAGTAATGAGGATACTCCTCGACGGACCTATGCATGGCTATGAAATTATGAAGAAGATCAAAGAAGTAACTAACAACCGGTGGAAACCTGCCGCGGGTACCCTCTATCCGCTCCTGGACCAATTGAGGCAGGAGGGACTAATTGAAGTGGCAGAAATAGCAGTGTCTAACGTTAGGGGGGGAAGGAGGATAGTATACAAGCTCACTGATAAGGGTGTACAGGAGGCAGCAAGGATTATTAAGGAAAAAGCAAGAGCCAAGTTCGATGTAATTATATTTTACATTATCGATGGAGCGATTGCATTGAAGAACCATGGTATGCAGAAAGAATATGAGGAAATCTGCCAGATTATAAGACAGGGATACAAGAGGTTAGGAGACGTAATCGATGATAAATGTTGAAATTAAGCCTTATTATATATAAATAATGCATGATATGGATAACCACGTAGACGGTCGATGAGAACGCTAGGCCGTGGAGAACCACGGACTACTGCAATCACGAAACCATAGTCCATTAGATTGACCCATCCCCTGCGGCTGGCGTTGACGATGCGAATGTAGGAACCCTTCCAGGTACCTTTAAACGGCCTTCCAGTGACTGACGTATAGCGCCTTATTATTGCATCTGCCCATTCCTCGTTCTGTACAGCAACAGTGACCCCCCTATCCCCAATCCACTCGGTTGCACGAATCATCGTCTTCACTATGTCGTCTAAACACTCTGATATAGTCGGGCACGCTGATCTCTTCCCTAACAGGCTTGCTGGCGGGTCACTTGGCATGGTGAGATGAGAGCCCGCGAAATACGATTCTAGACCCGACCTCATTACCTGGTTTGCCAACTCTTTAGACTTCCTTGAAGCCTCAAGTGCCGATTCTAGGAGACTGTGCAATGCCTCCACTTTCTCTTCTTCGCTCCACATAGCAGTTACCACGTAATGGTAATCGATAGGTGGGAAATACTCCAAGAGTTTATGATCTCTGTCCAGTGAAAGGTTGACAATCATTGTCTGGACGCTGCCCGTCTCAACAACGATGTATTCATTGCATTTACCGGTGGAGATGGTCAGCGGGCCGACTTTGATTAGCAATGGTTTGTGTCCGTTGGTCGATGAAGCACACCTCTGTATGCGTAGTGGGAGTCTCTCAGCCACTCCCGAGAGGTTTTCTTGGGGACCCACAACTACTCCGTTGCCTAGATCCATGTACCATGGAAGGTAATCAGAGGGATCCTCATCACGCTTAAACTTGTAACCTGTTAGAGTAGTTCGCACGCTCCAGTAATCTAGGTAGCCTAACCTTTGAAGTAAGCTTACCGCTTTTAGGCCAAGCGGGTCTGGGTGGATTGCATTTGAGGGGAGAATGATCATCGGGCTTCCTCCCGTTCTTTGCCTTATAGTGTTCCACAGCATGTATAGAGTGTTGTACATTACTGCTACTGCTGATGGAGTTGTTCGCTGAGCTCTCGCCATCCTAATCCTTTCCTCGAAATCAACAGGATTGTAGAATGTAACTAT
>JAADGB010000086.1 GCA_013152575.1 Thermoproteota archaeon
CTACTTGTTGGGGGTCCCCCAGATATGGAGGCACAGAGTCTACCAGTCGATCTAGAACTGGCATTGGAGCTGATAGAGAAGGACCTAGAGAGGCTTATGAAGGCGGCGGAGGCGTTCGAGCGCAACGGTAATGTTAGTGCCGCCTATGAAGCGGTTACCTGGAGGCTTGCTATGGGGAATCTTTACCGGGAGACAGCCGCTTTGGCCGACGCGATAAGGGATGCCAGGATGCTTGAAGCCTCGCAGAGGGCTTGTGGCTTAGTGAATAGGCTGCATAAGATGATGAGGGAGGCTGTGGAGGATAGGCTGCTTTTCGTGACCGCGCCTAGTAGGAGGATACTAGCCACATTATTAAACCTCGCTAGCAACTATTGTCGCCAGGGATGAGCGAGCTTCTCGGCCTCTACCGAGTAGATGAGGAGGCTTTAGGCCGGCGACCTCCTAGTACCTTCTCAGCCCGCTAGTCGCGTTGGAACCTGTTGATGAACTCCGAATCTTCCTAGTAATAATTAAATCCTCTGACCGTATACTGTATTATTGTATGGCGTGATGCATTCTGGGGTGATAGCATGCAGGCAGGATTTGAGGTAGAGTTTCCAAGGGTCCCCGTGAGGCCTGTTGGGGCTAAGGAGGTTAGAGAGCTCGAGATAGCCCTCATCATAGGGACTATCCTACGCCCAGATGTCTTCCAGGAGTTCATGGAGCCCAGGGAGTTCACGACATGGATCGATAGCCTAGCAGTCGCTGCTGGAGCACTGGCTAGGGACAAGGCTGGCTACCCAATATCAAGAATAGCCGAGGAGCTCGGGAGATCAGAAGCTACGATAAGGAACCACCTTCAGGGCAAGACGAAGGCAGGCCAGTTGGTACGGGAGACTTATGACATGCTGAAGACTGGGAAGCTAAGGATAATGCTACCAGTAGCTGGAGTCGCCCAGGAGGTAGAATCGTTGAAGGCAAAGGTTAAGGAGCTAGAGGAGGAGAACAAGGCTCTGAAAGAGAAGCTCGAATATGTGCGTAAGACTCTCGAGGAGCTGGTCTCTAAGCTATCCCAATAATAACTGCCATAGGACATAAACTAGTATCAGCACGGGGGGATTCGATTGTCAACAGGCCTAGACGAGTTCACGACAGGTAGGAAGAAGGGTACTGTGATCTACAAACCAATACACCTCCTATATACACGGCCGAATTCACAGTGCGAGTTCTTCTCCTACGAGGAGGAGGCAGGCGGCTACATAGCGCACTGCAGGGTTCTAGGAAGGCCTTTAACGAAGGATGAGGCTATCAAGTGCGAAAACTACTGGAGGAGCTGCCCGTTTAGAAGGATTGGGATACAGATGGAGGAGAGCGGTATCTAGGCTCTTACCCTCCTAATCGAGACTCCTAGTTCTCCAGCCCTAGATAGCACGCTCTCCGAGAGCTTCGGGCCAGCCCCGTATAGGACTAGTATCGGCTTATACTCCTGCTCTTTCGCCTCACTTGCCAGCTTCTCCACCACTTCTACTGGTACCTGGCCAGACTTGTGGAATACCTTTACGGCGAGCTTCTCGCCCTTCTTGTATGCGGTAAAGTTGTAGCCCGCTTCCTCATCGGTTGTTACAACGTCAACCTTGTAGCCTGCCTCCCTGTATCTTCCTGCGACTTTTCCTACTACGCCGTACTTCTGGGCTAGCTTCTTCGCCTCGAAGGCTTCCCTCGCAGTCGTCATATCCTAACCACCCGTGGGGTTACACGTAGAGGCGTGGCATTTTATGGCTTGTCTGGTATAATGTGTGTTCCACTCTCCCCCCTGTATACCCTGTATGCCTCCTGCAGGTCGCCGATGGAAGCTGTCCCACCAGTCTCCTTGACAAAGTCTATAGCTGCCTTCACCTTTGGCCCCATGCTTCCAGGCGGGAAATGGCCCTGAGCATAGTACTCCTCGAGTTGACTGACCGTTACAGTAGTTAGCCACTTCTCATCGGGTTTTCCATAGTTGACCGCGACTCCCTTCACATCTGTCAATATTATGAATCTGTCCGCGCTGATTGATCTCGCTAGGAGGCTACTTGCCAGATCCTTATCTATGACTGCCTCTACTGGTTGGAGGTGCTCATCTACCGGTATTCCACCGCCTCCCACTGCTACAACAATATAGTTGTTTTCGACGAGTTGCTTGATCCTGTCAGCCTCCAGTATCCTTAGAGGGGTTGGGCTTGGGACAACCCTCCTATACATCCCCCTTGGATCTCTCTTCATGACCCACCCGTATTGTTCCTCTAGCCTCTTAGCCTCCTCCTCGGTGTAGTATGAGCCGATGTACTTGGAGGGGTTCTCGAAGGAGGGGTCCCTCCTTGAGACCATGACTCTAGTAACTATCACCGCGGTCTTCGCCTCTACTCCAAGTGTTTCCGCCTCCCTCTCTATACTGTGTGCTATCAGGAATCCTAGCCATCCCTGTGTCATTGCTACGGCTAGGTCTAGGCTTTGCCTTGGCTTATCTCTGGGTAGCGATTCAAAAGCTTCTAGGAGGTAGCCTACTTGGGGCCCGTTTCCATGGGTTACTACCACTCTTGAGCCGTTGCTCGCTATCCTCGCTATCTCCCTGGCGGCGGCTTTCACAGTCTCCCATTGTTCTCTTGGCGCGCCCTTCGTTCCCCTCCTGAGTATGGCGTTTCCTCCTAGTGCTATTACTATCGTCTCCAAGCAGGTCACCGTTCTAGCGAGTACCTCATCTTCTCCCTCGTTCTCTCGAGGAATTCGTTGATCATGTCTTCTATCGTGGGTCCCTCTATGATCTTCACATCATACCTTACCTGTATTATCGGCTTATTGACATTTATTATTCTCTCTAGTTTTATCGGGGTGCCCGAGACTACTACATCTGCGGGGATGCTGTTGATAGTCTCCTCTAACGCCTTGATTTGTTCAGGCGTGTAGCCGGTGCTGGGTATCACGGGTCCCATATGAGTGTACTCCTTGTACATCTCCGCTATGATACCCTTAGCGTACGGTCTCGGATCGATGATTTCCCCGGCACCATACTTCTTAGCGGCAACATAGCCTGCACCGTAGGGTGAACCGCCGTGGGTTACGGTCGGCGAGTCCTCAACGATTACTACCTTCTTCCCCTTGATGGCTTCAGGCTCGTCCACTACTACCTCGCTCTCGGCTACGGCGATCTCAGCTCTTGGATTGACCGCCTTTACATTCCTCTTAATCTCCTCTACAGCCTCCTTGCTGGCTTGATCGGCCTTGTTTATTATCACTGCATCGGCTAGTCTGACGTTCACCTCTCCGGGGAAGCTTCCAATCTCGTGTCCAGGCCTCATGGCATCGGCTACTGTTATCATATAGTCTGGCTTGTAGAATGGCCAGTCGTTGTTTCCGCCATCCCATAGGATTATATCTGCCTCCCTCTCGGCCCTCCTGAGTATCTCTCCATAGTCTACGCCGGCGTAGACTATTAGGCCCATCTCAAGGTAGTGCTCGTACTCCTCCCTCTCCTCAACCGTTACCCCATACTTGTCGAGGTCCTCTATCGTCTCGAACCTCTGCACAGCCATCTTAGCCAGGTCTCCATAGGCCATGGGGTGTCTAACTGGGACTACTCTGAAGCCCTTCTTCTGTAGTACCTTGACTACTGCTCTGGAGACACTACTCTTCCCTGCACCAGTCCTTACGGCTGTGACGGCTATCACGGGCTTTGATGAGACTAGCATCGTGTCTCGGGGGCCAAGTATTATGAATGAGGCGCCTGCTCCCAGGGCTGCTGAGAGCTTACGGCCGACGTCATTGTAGAGTAGGTCGCTGTAGGATAATGCCACCAGGTCTACTCCGAACTCCTTCACCACCTTCTCGAGATCCTCCTCCGGTACTATGGGGATCCCGGAGGGGTACAGGCTCCCAGCGAGCTCTGGAGGGTAACGACGGCCTTCTATACCGGGTATTTGCGCCGTCGTGAAGGCGACTACACGGTACTCGGGGTTGTCCCTGAAGAATACGTTGAAGTTGTGGAAGTCTCTGCCACCAGCTCCCATTATCACAACCTTCTTCGGCCTCGTCATAATGATCCACCGCATAAGGGAGGTTAGATGTGGGTATAATTAGGGGTTTGTCATGACTCTGCATAGGTAAGAGCTAAACGGTTAAGTCTGACCAGTTTACTCAATGGGATTGTGGCATACAGATTAAGGGTGCTCGGATTGGCGAAGGCAAAGGATCGAAAGTCTCAGGGAAAGACTCCTAGCGGGGAGATCGGCGGTATAACCTCGAAGCTCGCGGTGTTAGCGGCTAGGTACTCAACTATCCTCACGATCATCGTGCTTGGCGTACTATTGGCGATAGGAGTCTACATTAGGATACTACCAGCACTACACTACGGCTTAGAGCTGGACGCAAACGACCCATGGATCGCCTACTGGGAGGCGAAGTACTTCTATGAGAATGGATTATTCAACTTCCAGGGACTCCACGACGTCAAGTCCTTCTGGTGGCCTATAGGAAGGGACTTCACCGTAACAGACTCTCTAGGAGTGGCTTGGCTGGCAGCAGCCACGTATGGCATAGGAGCACACTTCGGCCTCACACTAAAGGAATGGATAGCGCTATTCCCCGTATTCGCAGGAGCCGCTGCTATTGTAGTCCTCTTCCTACTAGTCTATGTTATAACACGGTCAAAGCTAGCAGGGCTTGTAACAGCGGCGTTCTTCGCCCTATCCCCCGGAGCCATCGCCAGGACCACGGTGGGCTTTGTAGAGAAGACTGGTATAGCAGTCCCGGTGCTAGGCTTATCCTACATATTTCTAACTCTAGCGTTACGGAATAAAGGCACTAGGAGTATGATTTACGCGCTCTTAGCAGGCATTACAGGGGGCATAGTAGGATACCTATGGGGAGGATACCATGTAGTCACAATATCCTTCGCCCTCGTAATGATCCTTGACCCGATATTCGCGAAGCCAAGCAAGGAGAGGCTAAAACTATACGGTATAATGACGCTAGCCTTCGTAGTCCTGCTAGCAATTAACCCTAAGATAGGAATACACTATTTCGCGGGGGGATTAGGCGACGTCGTCATACTAACGCTACTCCTTTACGCGCTTGAGGTCTACATAGACAGGATACCCGTAGTCTCCAGGATACTGGAGGACGGCGTAACCCCGAGATTCCAGATATGGCTGATAACCCTCCTACTTGTAGCAGCCTTCATAGCAGTCTACACAGGCTTCATACCCGTAAGTAAGAGATTGCTTGCAGCCGTTGGCATCAGGAACCTGAGCCCTCTAGTAGAGAGCGTCCAGGAGCACCAGCCCACACCTATTGCAAGGATATTCCAGGAGTATGGCCTAGCACTCCTATTCACATTCGCTGGCGTAATCATATTCGCTGCTAGGGCCATAAGAGGGAGAGTCAAGATATATGAAGCGGCCCCTACAGCCATGATCTACCTAATGGCTCTATTCCTATTCTACGCTAACAAGCAACTTGCATACTTCACCCAGATGGCTTCCCTTTACGTGACTATAGCAGCAGGTCTAGCAGTAGCTGATATAATATCAGGGTCTATTTGGGAAGGTGAGGTGAAGGCAAAGAAGTCTAAGAAGAAGCATGAGCTAGGAGATCCGCTGAAGGTGTTAGCCGGTATATTCGTGATATTGATTGTAGGTATTGGAGGAGCATACTATGCCGATCAATCCTATAACACCAACAAGTATAGAGCCCCGCAGATACTCACCTCGGGGATCTCCCCGCTGACAATGATGACACCAGACGGTCAGACACAGGTTATAGTTCCCCTCAATAAGGCATGGTTGAATGCATTAGAGTGGATAAAGAACAACACCCGTGAAGACGCACTCATCATAAGCTGGTGGGACTACGGCTACTGGATAACTGTTAACACGGGTAGGAAGACCGTCGCGGATGGAGCCACACTTAACGAGACACAGATAAGGGCATTAGCGAGACTCCTCACTGGCGACGAGGGTGAGGCTAACTTCCTCTTAAAGAACGTATTCCACGCGGAGCCGAACAACACGTACATCGTATTCTACGAGGTATTCGAGGGCATTGTTGACTTGAAGAATAACATGACTATACTATACCCGAAGCCCGAGGCAATACAACAGCCACAGCAAGGCCTACCGGGAGCAGTGATCCACGGGTTCGCCGACTTCCCCAAGTCTACACAGATGCTTAGGATAGCATACAGGATACCACCATTCACCAAGTCGATATTCTTCACCTCATATTCAAGCGTGTACATCGACAATACAGGGCAGCAGTGGCTGGAGTTCCCGGGATTCGTCGGGCAGCCGCAGGAGAACGTGACGAGGGTAAAGAATGCCCTGATATACAAGATGGCAATTAACGGAATCTACGCCCTACCCAATGTTGCCGTAGCAGACTCCTCTTGCCAGGCAATATTGAATAAGACAGAGGCAGCAATCATGGCTGTAGCAGCTGCCAGAGGCGTGACTGGAGGATACCAGATCCAATACCTCTTCCCCGAGAGCCAGTTCCAGTCATTCAAGCCAGTCGCAGTGAGCATTTCATGCCCGATAGTCAACCAGGTAGCAGATAGGTACAACGTGTTCGCAGTCGTTGTATTCATATACCAGTGGACAGGGTAGAACCCGATTCCCCTATTATACAACTTTATCCTATACCAGGTTACTGGTCGAGAGCCTCTAGTGGTGTTTGAATAGCGTAGTGATCAACTATGAAGAAGAAGATTGGCAGAAAAGACGCTATGAGAATGGTGCTAAACACGTTATCAGCCGTTAGAAGAGCCCAGCTAGAAGTTAGAAAAGCAAAGATCCGTGCTAAGAGCATGTCCAAGCTCGTTTCAAAGGAGGAGTACAACAACCTCCTAATTGTGCTCGAAACAATAGACATTGTTCTAGAAAGGGTTGCATTAAGGTTGCAGACCATCCTAGCCTCGGGTATATTGACGAGAGACCTTATCCTACTGCCGAAAGCCGTTATCGAACGTACAGCTGAGTTGTCCTCAACGATACCGCCGAGCCTAACCCAGTCTCTCGCGGAGATAACCGATATGCTCGAGGTCCTCGCCGCGATAGCACCAACTCCGCCAGATACTCCAATCTACTCGCTAGAGGCGCAGCCTCCCTCAGAGGAGATTGAAGAGGTTCTCAGGGAGGCTAGGGAGGAGGCCAGGAAGAGGCTCGAACCAGAGGGTATGATTGGATAATAATACTCTCCTAGGAGATAGTTACGTTTAATTGAAGAGGGCCTGTGAGGACTCCTAGCCAGGCTTAGTAGATAGGTGCTGAATGGACCACAATCCGAGGCCCTCAAATTAAAACCCTCCACGCCCCGAGGTGATTCTCTGGGTAGGTAGGGTTGGCCTGGTCAATACTAGAACTGTTAAGGAATAATCCAGAAAAGCTGAGGTACTATGTCAAGATTAGGCTTATGGATGAGTCACTAGTCGATAGAGCAGTACAACTGGATAGGGAGTGGAGACAGCTTCTTACTAGGGTAAACGAGCTCCGCCATAAACACAACGTGGTTAGCAGGTCAATAGGTAGGACCAAGGATCCAGAGGAGAGGAAGAAGCTCATCGAAGAGGCTAGGAGCCTCTTAAACCAGCTCAAGGAAATGGAGGCCAATCTGAAGAGGATCGAGAAGGAGAGAGAACAGGCTCTAATGATGCTGCCAAACATTGTTGACGACGACGTCCCAATAGGCGATGAGAGCGCCACCAAGCCGATAGAATACTGGGGTAGACCGAGGGTCTGGAGAGGCCATTTAAAGGCCTTCGAGGAGGAGACCAGAGGATTCAATGTGGAGTACGATGTAATAGACTGGAAACCGATTGGACACGCTGACATGCTGGAGAATGTTGTAAGGCTAGGAGACACGCTTAGGGCGGCTAAGGTTGCAGGATCAAGATTCTACTATCTATTCGAGGACCTCGTCTGGCTTGATTTCGCGCTACTACAGTATGCTATAGATACACTCACAAGGAAAGGCTACATCCTAGTCCTACCTCCATACATGCTTAGACACGAGGTTATAACAAGGGTTATCGATATTGAAACATTCAAGGACGCCATATACAAGCTGGAGAACGACGACCTCTACCTCATATCAACAGCGGAGCACCCGCTAGCCGCCCTATACTACAAGGAGGAACTCTACGATGATGAGCTACCGTTAAAGCTGGTCGGCATAAGCCCCTGCTTCAGGAGAGAGGCAGGAGCCGGGAACAGGGACTTGAAAGGAGTCTTCAGAGTCCACCAGTTCCACAAGGTTGAGCAATTCATATTCTCAACCCCGGAGGAGAGCAGGAAGCTTCACGAGGAGTTGATTAACAATGCTAAGGAACTCTTCCAGGGCCTAGGAATACCCTATAGAATAGTGAACATTGCCTCCGGCGATTTAGGCGCTTGCGCCGTGAAGAAATATGATTTGGAAGCGTGGATGCCGGCCCAAGGAAAATATCGTGAAATGGTTAGCGCGAGTAATTGTACCGATTGGCAGGCCTACAGGCTAGGCATAAGGTTGATAAGGAGAAAGGGTATGGAGAGAGAGTATGTCCACACGCTCAACGGTACGGGTATTGCCAGTACTAGGACAATTACAGCGATACTAGAGAACTTCCAGGAAGAGGATGGAACGGTGAGGATCCCAAAGGTGTTGAGAAAATACCTCGAGGCCTTTGAGAGAGCGCCGAAAGATTACATTGAGCCGAGGAAGAAGCCTCCAATACCCTCATCTAGGAGCTAGCGTCCCAGTAATCTCTTGATTAATTTGCCGAAGCCTCCGAACTCTTCTTCTCCACCCATTCTGCTCATGGCGATTGCCCTGGCCTTGTCCTCGCTCATAAAGGCGTACTTCTTGGCTACTGAGACTAGGATTCTCAACTCATCCTCAGTGGCGTAGTCTATGGGTGCTCCTTTCTCCCCGGCATCTATCCAAGCCTTTATGAGCCTGTCGTATATTGGCTCCACTTTTGGATCGCTATAGAACGCGGCTTTCCGCCAGGCTACGTCATTCTCCTCTATGAGGGCTATAAGCTCCTTGATCAACTTCTCCCTTTCACTCAACACTACTGCCCCGTGTAGGATAAGCTGGGCGGGAGATAATTAGCCTTAGAAGGATGGAGCGGCCATTCTCTTCTTCCACTCTTCCACTACGTCGTAGCCGAATATCGCTTTGAGCAGTTCTCTCCCTTCTTCCGTTACGTAGTCGGGCGACCATGGGGGATCGAAGGTAATCTCTACCTCAACCTCCTCGGCTTCGGGGACCATCTCTCTGATCGCCTCCTCAGCGTATGCTCCTAGCTGGCCCGCTACCGGGCAACCAATGGCGGTCAGCGTCATTACTATCCTTACGTAGTACTTTCCGGGTTTGACTTCTTCTACATGTATCTCGTAGACGAGTCCTAGATCGTAGACGTTTACGGGTATTTCGGGGTCGTAGACTTCTTTCAAAGCCTTGATAATCCTCTCTACTACTTCTTTTGGCCCCTTGATGACCGGGTATTTCTTCCCGTCTGCCACGTATATACACCAGGGGTAGAGGATTCTAACGAGGCTATTTAAGGAGGAGTTTATGTCTCCTGCTTCTTCTCGACGAGGCGTAGGGTAAGGATGAGAGATATATACGGGGAGGCCGCTACGACCGCGATCCCTAGTAGAAATAGGGGTTTGACTCCTGCTAGGCCGCCAAGGATTGTTAGGAGAGAGCCTATACCGGCTATCAGGAGGGTTAGTTTAATCTTGTGTGAGACAATTGATTTCGGATGCCTTGCCTCCGAGCTCCGTTCCCTTTTCTCGGACATATTCAAGCACTCTCCTCGCCTTCGCTAGGGCTTCATCGCGGGTTTCTGCTGAGGCTAGAGCCCTTATCTCTAGCACTGGCCCCGTGGTCTCGTGGCCCTTGGGGTGGCTCTTTAAGTAAACGCTATCCTCCAGCCGGGACGCCTTCTTAATCCATGGGGCTAGTCCTGACTCGGGGACCCCGGTTATTGTGAAGTAGCAGTCCACAGCCACTCTAGGCGGCGCTATCTCCTTGAGCAACGGCGCTAGGGATTCGTCGAACATGCCCTTCATCTCAGAGGGTACTCCTGGGAGACTAGCTATTATCTTGCCACTGATTTTCAGGAACATGCCGGGCGCGGCCCCGACAGGGTTTGGAAGGGGTATTGCTCCCTCCGGCATATACGCCATTTTACGCCTATCCTCTGTGAGCTCGAACCCCACCTTCTGGTAGAATCCTTTAACCATCTCCAAGGCGTCCTCGTTTAACACCAACCTCCTGCCTACGGCCCTCGCCACGCCCTCCAGCGTTATATCGTCATAGGTTGGGCCTAGACCGCCCGTTGTTATAACGAGGTCGGCTCTCTGAAACGCCCTCCCAACCTCCTCCTCGATATCGCCGAGGTCATCGGGAACCGTTATGATCCTCTCAACCCTGAATCCCATGAATGTCAGCTTCTCAGCCAGCCAGCTCGCATTGGTATTCACAATTCTGCCTATGAGGAGCTCGTTTCCAACGGTGATTATCCACGCTATAGGCTCGCGGCGGCTCATCTCATACACCCATGTGATAAAGGCGTAGTTCCCGCTTTCATCCCATGGGCCAGGCGGCCCCGTCGGCGGGTCGGCGCGCATGTATTAGGTTAACCTGTCGGAGTTTATACGGTCTATTCCCGGCTATTGGAGTAGGTCTAGCATCGTGTCGAGGTCTCCCTCTACAGTGTAGTGGACCCTCACATAGTTCTTCCTGAACTCTATTACATCCTTCCTCACTTTCTCCGGCTCTTCCTTCTTTATCAGTACCCTTGCTATCAGCTCGGCTATCTGTTTCATCTCATCGCGTCCCATTCCAAATCTAGTCATTTCCTGTACGCCGAGCCTTAGTCCGCTCGGATCCTTCACTGCCTCCGGCGGGTCCCATGGGAGCAGGTTCTTGTTCACGATGATGTTAGCCTCCTCTAGGAGCTTCGCTGCCTTGGCACCTCTGCCTAGGTCTCTCACATCTACTAGGACTTGGTGGCTCTTGGTATAGCCCAGGTGTTCTCCTATTACTTTGAAGCCTAGGGCGGCGAGCTCCTCGGCCAGGGTCTTCGCGTTGCGGACTATGGTCTCAGCGTATTCTCTTCCCTTCAGCGCCATTTCAACAGCTGTAACGGCGGTCGCTGGTATCCTGTGTAGGTGGTGGTTGCTCACGAACCAGGGGAATATGGTCTTTGAAACCTTCTTGTACAAGTCTTTGTCGGTGAACGCAATCAGTCCTCCCTGAGGGCCTGGGAATGTCTTGTGCGTGGAGGCCGTCATAACATCGGCTCCGTGTTCGAGTGGGTTACGCCATGCTCCTCCGACTATTAGGCCGAATACATGGGCTGCATCGTATACAAGCTTGGCTCCTACACTGTGGGCTGCGTCTGCTAGTTCCTTGACAGGGTGTGGGAAGAGGTATACGCTTCCACCTAGAACCACGAATTTCGGTTTTACCTCTTCGATTATCTTTACTGCGCCATCTACATCGACGTTCATGTTCTCCTCATCGTAGGGGAGGTCTACCTGTTTTATCCCAAGCGCTCCCAGCGTGCCGAACTTCGTATGACTCACATGGGCTCCCGCCTGTACGGGGGCTATAGTCGCTTTATCTCCTGGCTCCGCTAACACCCTGAATACCGCGGCGTTGGCTAGGGTCCCGCTGGTCGGTCTCAGCTCTACTCCCACGGCGTTGACCATGCCTGCTATGAACTCTGCAGTAGCGACCTCGAGCTCGTCAATGTACCTGGCTCCCTGATAGTATCGTTTGAAGGGCTTACCTTCAGCATATCTATCCATGAAGTCTGAGAGATACGCCTTCAAGGCGAGAGGACTCATCACGTTCTCGCTAGCTATCAGGTTTATTGACTCATGGAGTCTCCAGGTGTTTTGCATACGCGTCTTCTCAAGAGTCAGCTTGAGGAGTTCCCGGGGATCCACTCTTATTACACCATATTCAAAGATATGAACCCTCAAAGGTTAAAATTAACCGGCTGATGCGGATGACGCTCTTCCCCTTGGATGAGAGCGACCGTAAGCCGGTGGGTTCTACAGGCGAGACGATCTCTGCTATAGGCATAGGAACCTGGGCTATTAGAGACGCTGATAAGATGGTTGAAGCACTCGTCTACGCCTTCACTCATGGAGTTGATAACGTTGACACTGCTGAGATGTACGGCAATGGTTTCGCCGAGGAGGTTGTTGGTAGAGCAGTCAGGAAGGTGGGCCGTGATAACGTCTTCATAACAACTAAACTCCTACCTCACAGGTTCCGTTCTCCCGACCTCGCGGTCAAAGCATTGAAGCAAAGCTTATCCAGGCTTGGAGTCATCGAGGTCGACCTCGTCCTCATTCATTGGCCTGACGATAGGACTAGTATAGCGGAGCAGGTGAGGAATCTCGAGGTCCTAGCGGAGAGGGGTTACACGAGGTATATCGGCGTGAGTAATTTCACCGCCAGGGATCTGGAGGAGGCACTCGTATCAACGAAGAAATACGAGATCGTAGTTAACCAAGTCCATTACAGTGTTCTACACAGGGACCCGGAGGAGAATCTACTACCAGTTGCCATTGAGAGGAGGGTTACTCTGCAAGCGTATACCCCGATTGAGAGGGGTAGGGTTAAGAGGGTGGCTTTGCTGAGGGAGCTCGCAGAGAAGTATGGTAAGACTCCTGTGCAGATTGCCCTCAACTATCTAATCTCGAGGCCGTATGTGACTGCGATACCTAAGTCGGAGAGAACCGAGAGGATAGCGGAGTTCATTGGTGCGATGGGTTGGAGGCTGTCTGAGGAGGATATTGAGCGGATAGAGAGTACCCTCTAAGATGGATATTATCATATTATATTGCCCTTTTAACTGTATTCCGAGGTTTATATGGTGTTACCACGGTATACTGCGGGTTGCCTCTTATTTACAGCCCTTACAGTAATACATCCGGTTGGGGGTCCCTAGTGACACTAGTATCCCACAGCGTAAACTCTCTTCCAAAGATAAAGGTCAAGCTGACGGGTATAGGAGCTCTCCATCTAACTAAGATAGCATGGAGAGTAGCCGAGAGGCTATGGAGGAATTACGGGATCGATATCGAAGTTGAGGACGATCCCTTCTATCTCGTGAATCCGACTTTCGGGGTGGGCCTCGGTACTGGTGGAATGCATATCATTGTAGAGGACCCCCGAGGGACCCCCCACGTATACGATATAGACGTTGGGGAAGCCGAGGAGGCTGTGGAAAGGCTCGAAAACCTGGTCCTGGGGGTAATAACGAATGGCGTGCCAGTGCTTGACAGCGACCTAAACGACTCAATAATCGATAGAGACATCTATGTTGACCTAGCAATCACCTAATGCCATCTACTCGAAGGCTCCCTCCTCGCTGTAAGAGTCCTCGTTGCATGCGCAAGGATATGTCTGAAGAGGTCTCTCTCCGAAAAGAAGAGGGAATCACAGTACGGGCACTTGTATAGTCCATTGACCTTCTGAACCCTTATGATTGACCCGCGATACTCTACTATCACATGTTCATCTTCTACGCTCACTGGAATACTCACCCATGATTCCCATAGTTGCAGTAGCTACTGGATAGCTTAAACTTGTACCATTGATTGGGGCTGAAGGTACCACTGTGTTTGTCTACCTTAATTAACTCCTGTAATAATCTAACTCTCCTGGGCGAGACTGGGGGCCTTCTTGGCCCTGGGGATGTGAAGTTGAACGACGATCTGCTGAAGGAGTTAAGAAAGCAGGGATTCAAGGTCGAGTGCAGGCCAGAGCTATTATCAAACGGGGCTAGAAGGGGTGTCTTAGCGGGCCCCTGCAAGTTCCAGGGCTCAATTGGGCCCATTCCAGTCAGGGGCCTGCTCGTAGTGACTGAGACAGCTACCCCCCTAGTGATAAGAGAGCTTGCTAAGCTGAGAGTAGCCGAGTCTCTGCCTATAGCCATCGTTGTTACGAGAGACGAACCGTCGAAGGATATACAAGAACTAGCAGGAGCGCTGGGCGTCATAGTAACCCAGCTTGGACTCGAGTTAAAGCTAGAAGAGCAGGTGAAGAACTACACGGTAATCCCTCGACTAGACGACAATAGTGCTAGGAAGATATTTGAGTCGAAGGTTAAGGGCGATCTCCTCGGCATACTAGGAGGTATGCTGGCTTCCAAGAAGGTAAAATTCGTAGGCCTCAAACTAGTATACTTCCCGATAAGATGCTACGAGGTACTAGTCCACAAGCTAGATGAAGAGGACGAGGCTCTAGAGGCCCGCAAGGCTAATCTATGCTTCGAGACAGCTACCGGTAGCCTTGTCTCGATAAAGGATCGCATGCTCTATATCCGCGAGGAACTAGTTAGGCTGGGCGAGCTAGACGACGATGCAGTGAATGTAATAGAGATAGTGTCATCAATAGGGAGCGCGAGCCTAAACGAGATAGCAGAGCACCTTGGCGGGACTGAGAGAGCGAGAATCATAACTGATGTATTAGTAGAGCTGGGACTCCTTGAACCAGACTACAATGGATTATTCCATGTAAGCCCGCTTCACCTGGAGGATTATACAAGCCCAATAACCTACTTCAAGAATGAAGGGTTGCTAACGGAAGGTAGGCCTGCTAAATGCTCAAAGGTGTTCGAACCAGGCTTCGACCTCGGCAAGCTTGACAGGATTGTGAGGGCATTCGGCCTAGTTGAGTCAACCAGCAACATCTACTACCCGTTATACATAGGTGTATTCAGGAAGACGAAGAACGAGAAGTACGTTGATGTAGCCACAATCATAGACGGCGTCACGGGAGAGAGAATGGAGGACCTGGAGGAAACTATAGCCGACAGCAACATGATATACCAGCTGGACAGGGTTATCGAAGAAATAACGAGCTCTGTCAGCGAGGAGTGCCCTGAGCAGGAGGAGGGCTCGGAACCGGCTCGACTAACTCATCGCCCAGAACAGGGCTCGCAGCCGGGCTAAGGGTTCCTCACAGCCTTTCATCTATTACTTGTATTACCGAGCGTATAATCCTTACCATTAGAAATAGTTGATCTGGTAGTGTGCCCCGCCTTACCGATCCGCCTTCATCTTCATCCCCCAGTATGGGGTCTCGGCGGACGTGAGACGGGCGGGGCCATTATTATAAAATGTCCATCTAGTGGGGGTGATAATCTTATCCTACCCCTTATTATAGTCGGGTGTTGTATGGGTCGAATTGGTGCGGGCAGTTGGCCAGTGAATCTTCGGGTGATGCTATTAGGGCTATGGTCGAGATAGCCAGGTTCATTGAGAGAGCGGCCCAAGAGATTAACAAGGATGAAGTTGACCGTCTCATAGACTTGCTAGTCAACATATACGGTGACCCTTCTAGGAAGGTCCTAGTAATGGGTGCAGGTAGAAGCGGACTGGTGGGGAAAGCTTTTGCAATGAGGCTGCTACACCTCGGGTATAACTCCTATGTGCTAGGAGACACGATAGTCCCGAGTGTGCAGAAAGGCGACGTAGTGGTAGCTATATCGGGTAGTGGCAAGACCAAGCTGATTGTAACGGCTGCTGAAGCAGCTAAGCAGGTAGGGGCAACGGTAGTGGCTATAACGACGTATCCTGAGAGCCCTCTTGGCAAGTTGGCCGACATAATTGTAAGGGTCCCTGGTAGGACTAAACATAGTAAACTAGACGACTACTTCGCACGCCAGATCCTAGGCATACACGAGCCCCTGGCACCCCTCGGCACATTATTCGAGGATACCACACTAGTCTTCCTAGACGGCGTCATATACTCGCTCATGAAGAGGCTGAAGGTGTCAGAGGAGGAAATGAGGAATAGGCATGCCAACATCGAGTTATAAACAACCCAGAAGGGGCTCACTACTAGCCCCCTTCGACCCCTGGAAGAGCAAGCTATGCACCTGCCCCTTCAAGTTATCATTAAACCCCTACACGGGGTGCACCTTCAAATGCCTCTATTGTTACGCGACTGCCTACATCGGATTAAAGGATAGTATCCCGAAGAAAGACTTCATCAGGAGATTGAAAAGAGAGGCTGCACGACGGCCTCCACATACACCAATCAATATCGGTACGAGTAGCGACCCATATCCCCCAGAGGAAGTACATTACAAGTTGACAAGGCAAGCCCTTGAATATCTAGTCCCAATAGGTCGAAGGATTCTCATAACCACTAAGGGGACCCTCTATGCAACCAGGGACCTCGACATAATATCAAAAGGCAACGTTGCAGTTACTCCCACGATAACAATGCTAAACCCCATGCTCTCAATGCTACTAGAACCCAACGCACCACTACCAGAGAAACGAATACATGCCGTTAGAATAGCATCCTCAGCAGGGGTCCCTGTAGGCGTGAGGATAGACCCCATAATACCCTACGTAAACGATGATCCCTACATGCTGGAGGAGCTTGTCGACCGGGTAGCGGATGCCGGTGCAGTATTCATAGTAACTTCCACCTATAAGGCTAGACCCGATAACCTGGCAAGGATAAGGAGAATGCTGGGAAGCCTTGGAGAACGCATCTACAATCTCTACAAATCATCAGGTATCAGGGTTGAAGGATACCTGTATCTCCCAAAGAATGAGAGAGAAAAACTGTTGAAGCCAGTCATCAAGGCAGCGAGGCGTAGAGGGCTTCAATACGCCCACTGCCGCGAGGGCTTCAAAGGCCGGGAGTGGTTCAACGCCCCAAGCTGTGACGGCACACACCTAATCCCGAACAGGGTGAAGCCTGTTGGACCACGCCTCGACACCTGGATTCGTTGACGGCGTGATAGTTGAAGCTGTTGTTGGAGGCCTGCCTGGCTACTACATGGTTAGAGGATATACTCACCCTCCTAGATACGTGATCGTGGAGCCATACAAGAACGTTAATTGTAAAGGCAGGCCAGAGACCTACACGAAATACATTCACTGTCTCGGAGTGACAACCACTATTGTCGAGAGGAGGAACGTACTGAGGATTATATCAACGCCTCGGACACTCGAACTCCTACCCGCGAGCCTCAGAGACCCATTAAAGGAGTTCATCGAGTATCTAGGGATCGAGTGGGCCGCTCTAACAGGCTCTTTTGCAGTCAACTGTGAAAGACAGGATAGCGATGTAGACCTCTTAGCTCTCTACAAGCCGGGAACATGGAGGGCTCTAGAGGATTTGCACGATGACGGGCTTATCAGACAGTGTAAAACTAGGCATATACTTGAGAAGCGCAGCCGCGGACCCGGCGGGGAGGCTCTAAGCATTGAGAGGATGGAAAAGAGCCTGACTGATTCATGCTATAAAGGTACACCCTACACATTGAGACTTATAACATCGATAAGCGACTATCCATGCTACAGACCGTTGATTCCATTAGGCTTCGTAGACGTCGTGTTGAGCCTAAGACCCATAGGGGAACCGATAACTGTTCCTACAAGGTACCTGGGCAAAGTTGTTAGGGTCTACAGAGGAGTTGTCGAGGAGAGAGACGAGGTCGTAGTAGAGACGTGGAGGACGAGGTATCAAGAGCTAAATGATGGCTACTATAGAGTTAGAGGCCTACTCAGAATGGATAGTGAGGGTCGTTTAACGATATGGCCAGATCATGGTGGGGTCATTGCAAGAGCCTAGCATACACTCAGCGATCATACTAACTAGGGAAGGCGTCTGGGGTCAGGCGATAGGTATACCCACACCTCCAGGCGTTGTAGCATATATCCCCAAGTACGTTGATTGTAGAAAACAGTCGCCTTGGAAGTATCTGTCATGGAGATTGTGCAGGGTAATCCCATCATATGGACCAAAAGGCCTCGAGAACGTTATGGAGAAGCTGAGCTTAAACTGGAGAGGGGACCCGCTCTATGGTGCTAAAATGCCCTATGTCCTCCTAGATGATATTGTACTCTTCATCCATCCAAGGAAAGCACTCCTCCACCTAATTTCAAGCCCGAGATCGGGCTTTGAGCCAGCGATAGAATTAGTTAACGAGGTTATCAGGAAAACACGGGTTTCCGTCGAGCAGCTCGGGATCACAGGCTCATATGCTATGGGCACACCCCACAGTAAGTCAGACGTCGACCTCATTGTCTACGGAGAAGCTGCAGTAGAGGAGATGTATGACTATTTCAAGCGGGAAAGTAAGGGACCCTCAAGAGAGGATTTGGGTGGGATAAAGACATACCCAACAGTTGACCTATCCTGGCGAAGGAGATTACTCAACGGATTCAGCATAACTTGGACGGGAGTACCTATATCATGGCATTGTCCTCCTCTCAGAGACTACTATATGATCCAGCCTCCGGAGAGAGTAGTAAAGGTTAGAGTGTGGGTTGAGCCCGAACAGGTAGGTGCACTACTTTACCCGCCATGCGTTAATGCTGGAGAATATTGGATAGTATCATACGAGTACAATTTGGGAAGCATGTTTTATGAGGGAGGACTGTTCGAGCTGTCAGCCATGTCCTCTCGGGGTAATGTCTTGTATGTAGGGTTAAGAGAGTATCCGGGGCTAGTTAGGAGACTCGGCTCCAGCGGGGATTGAGGCTCCCAATATCTTGAGCGCCTCTAGAAGCTTGCCCCTCTTATCCTCCTCGTCGCTCGACATGCAGGCTTCGACTATCTTTGCCAGAACCCTGTATATTGTCGCTATCTCGTTTGCTTGTTGTTTAACCTTTGAATCGAGGACTTTTACAGTAGCATTGGTCGAATCTAGTAGTAGCTCGATTACCGTTAGCAGCTCATCTACATCACCGTGGTGATGGTGGTGATGATGCTCGTGTTCATGCTCATGCCCATGACTATGCCTCTCGGCAACCTCCTCAACAACCTTCTCAATATCCTCTCTCTTCTTTGGAAGCGTCATCCTCCTCTTTCGCTTCTTCTCACTCAATTCCAATCATCCTCCATATATGGTACCAGCATCCCGGCCTCATATGAAGGTATTAACCATTATTTTATACGATGTGGTATTAACAAGATGGAGTTGACAGCAACGGCATGGTGAATGAAGTTGACCGATGAAAAACTACTCAACCCAAAGATAATAGAGCTGGAGGGCAAGGCGCACGTCGGCCTAGTCGAGGAAGTTAAACTCGTAGACTGTGAGGAGCCGGAGGGTTGGAAGAAGATCATAGCTAAACTAAAGGATGGAACTGTGGAGTCCACGAACTGCATGGAGCCCGATGCCGCCAAGCGAAACTATATGGTAATGGTATTATATTCTAAGAAGTGGGGGAGTACTATTAACGTCGAACAGTAGCTACTATGGTATGGAAATAGTAAGCCGATGATGACTGGTATTACCGCTTAGCGGTAATGCAGTGAAGAGAAGCCCCGTCTGAGGCAAGAAAAATAGTTACCTAGGGATTATGAACAGGTGTCTCATTCTCGCAGATTCTCCCCGCCTCCTTAAGTGTCTTAAGATACGCCTCCGCACTCTCCTTGATCTTCTCTAGACTCTCAACTATTCTCTTCGGGACGCAGCCGGCTAAGTGGCCCTTCAGGTTTTCCTCGAGTGTTCTACGCGCCTCTGTCGCGAGGACGTATACGTTGTTCATTATCTCGTAGAAGATGTTTAGTTGGTGGAGTAGGTGCTCCATCCCCTTCCTCGTTAGCCTATAGACTTTCCTCGCACGCCCCTTTTCTACGATTAGTTCCTC
>JAADGB010000087.1 GCA_013152575.1 Thermoproteota archaeon
AAGCAAGCCCAACGACTGGAGAGATAGAAGCAGGCACCCAGACGATAAATCTACAGCCAGAGCCCCCTACAAGTACAAGCATTAGTAGTCGTGATAGGATCATAGTAATAGTTGGAGTCGCCCTGCTGGGAGGCGTGATATTATACATACTTGGAAACAAGCTGCTGTGAGGGAATAGTTAATTGGAGGAGAGGGACCCCATTAGCATACTAGCTGGAACGAGCCTCAAAGTATACCTCTACCTCCTATCAAAAAACGACTACGTAGGCGTGAGGGAAGTACAGAGAGCCCTCGGCTTCAAAAGCCCCAGCACCGCGAGACACCACCTTGAAAGGCTAACCGAGCTCGGCTTGGCCAGAAAGAGTAGCATGGGCTATAAGGCCCTCCCTCCTAAGGGGCTGTTAAAAGAAGTAGTCATAGTGAAAGGTAGACTACTCCCAAGAAACCTCTTCCTGGCGGGCTTCCTAGCGGGAGCCTTAACCGTATACAGCCTCCTCCCGGGACGCGACCCAGCCGCAATAGTGATATTACTAATAGCTACCATCGTACAGGCATACAACACCGTCAGATTCTACAAGTCGATAAAGAGGATGCTAAGCTAACCTAACACGGGACAGGGCCTCAGGTCCTCCTATCCTCTAACTTCCTGTACTTCACACTCCTCCTTAACCACTTCTCCTTATCCTCGGGGGTAGTCACATGAATATGTAACGGGTGCCCCTTCAACCCCGTCAATTCGACAACCCTCTCCTCTAAATCCTCCGCCTTTACCTTCTCACTCACAACGACGAGAAGGTCAACATCATGCGATCTCTCAATCTCACCCCTCGCAATCCCTCCCACGAGGTACACCTCGAACTCCTTCAACAACCTGCCGAGAGCTTCGATAACCCGGGGAACCCATACATGCCACTCCTTCTTCAAGCGCTCCCTCTCCGCTAATCGCTTGTCAACATAGTGAGCTATCCTCCTCCCTGTGAGCTTCCTATATAGGAATTCGGCTATAAACGAGGCCGACAACAACATCATGAAGAGAAGCACTTGGTTCAGCGACTGGCCAATGCTGTGATAGATCAATAAAGCCAAAGCGGCGAGCGACGACGAAAAGCCCAGTAGAGTTAATACGGGGTTTGCCTTCGCCTGCCTCCTCAATCTATATGCGGCGAGGTTCACCATCGAGAAGATAACTAGAAAGCCCGCGCTACCAGCGAAGGCTATAGCGTCGAGCCCTTCTCCATTAACCAATGCCAGGGAAATCAGTGAGATAACAATCAGACCCTCGGGGGCCTCCCTCCATACTACCCGGGCCATTGCACGCGGTAGCTCTCCATACTTGGCTACCACATAGCTAATACCAGCCGTTCCATAGAGTGTAGCGTTAATAGCCGAGGCTGTAGAGGCTAACGCTGCAGCTACGACAATGTAGAAGCCAAGGGACCCTACCGCTAGGCTAGCCACCTCGGCTAGGGCATAATCTCTTACGCGTATAACCTCGGCGGGCGAGAGTATACCCGCTGAGACGAGGGCTATCGCTATATACACTCCTGTAACTGTAACTACTGATGCATAGTAGGCTTTTGATAGATCACGCAGAGATGAAGCCTCTCCCGCCGCGTTCGCTATGAGCTCAAACCCCTCATACGCTAGGAAAATCACCATGCCACCGACGACTATGTTAGAGATTGGAGGCCAGCTCTCCGGCGAGAACTTGCTCCAAGTAATCATCCTCACGCCAACAGCTACTACGAAGAGCAAAACAACTAACTTGAACCCGACCAGTATGTCTTCAACCCTGCCTGAAACAAGACCACCAAGGGCATTAACGAGAGTGAATGCGATGATCACGAGAGTGGCTAGCACATGTGTAAGGATCCACCCGCCGCCGAACACGCTTGCACCATAGCTCCCGAACGCGTAGGCATACAATGCTATCATAACCGTATAGCTGACTATTAACAGAATATTCAAGCCACCAGCCAGTACTCCGGGACCAAACCCTCGGACCAGAAACTCAACTGTCCCGCCTCGGCTAGGATACCTCATAGTCAACTTCGAATAAGAGTAAGCGGATAATAGAGCGACTAACCCGGCTATTAAGAAGGAGATAGGAGCCCCTGTTCCTGCCAGTTGAAGGCTTAGGCCTAATACAGCGAATATACCGCCGCCTATCATGCCGCCGACTCCGATGCTGAAGGCCTCCTTGAAGCCAATCCTATCCTTACTATTTGCGGGCTTCGGCAAAACCAGCACCTTCGACGTTATTATATCCTTGATATATCGAGAATTTTTCAGCGTTTACCACGATTAATATATGTGATAAGGGTCTATATCTCCAATATACCATTGAAGAACCGCGGCTCTATAGCCATTCCCTTCTCGGCTGCCAAGTCAATTATGGTGGGAGATACAACTGCTCTTATACCACTAGCATTAACCAGGTAAGGCTTGTAGTAAGCGATCCTCTTCTCATCTAGATCCGCGGGTAAGTGGGATACAGCCAACACATCGACCCCGGTTGGACCAATATAGACAACTCCCACGACAAAGGCTCTTTTCGTAAACCTGATGGCCTCTTGTAGTGATTCCCTAAGAGTTAAACCCTTCTCCATTTTAGTAGCTATCCACAATGTTAAGAGATGACTATCAGTATAGCTATCTGGGTCTAAGCCGAGGTCCTTTGCTAGGGGCTCGCTGTGGACTGATCCATTGTGGATCAGAAACAATTCTCCATTTTCTCTTGGCCTTGCTATGTTGGCTGCGAATGGGTGGGCGTTAAGGGTCCCTCTAGGCATACCTCTACTCGCTCTCCGACTATGTAATAATAGGATTGCTCTCTTGGCTCCTTCTAGAATGCTTCTCAAATGTTTAGATTCAGATTCCATACGAGCTAGATTGGCTTTACACGCCTTCTCGTAGTCCTTTATGTAATCAGCTGTATCAAACCGAGTGTAGTGAAGGGTCCATCCATTTCCATAATCTACTAGCAGGAGATAACCGTATCCATGGCAATGTCTTCCATCGCCTCCTGTTAGGGATGCGAGTAGATGGTCGTTCTCGGAGGCTTTAAGGTGGAGATCGACTAGTTTCTCCAGAAGTCCTACGCCTGTTTGGGTGGAGGCTTTAGCAATTAGAATCCTGCACAACCCTGACCACTCCCGCGTGGAAGTGCTCGTACAAGCGTATATTCATTAATTGCTATATACTTGGAGGGAAATAATGGGTTAAAGATTGGTTAGATGATGATTATTTCTCGCCTTTTAGGAACCTCTCGACTAGTTCCTTGGCATAATCGAATCTTATCCTGCCATCCTTGATCATTTGCTCGGCGACCTTATCTATCAACTCGCCAGTAGCACCTGCCATGACTGCGAGGTTCTTCGCGTGAAGCTTCATGTGGCCACGCTGAATACCCTCGGTTACAAGAGCCCTGAGTGCGGCGAGGTTCTGTGCTAGGCCAACGGCAGCCATTATCTCCGCTAGTTCCCTAGCGGTCTTCACACCCATTATCTTCAAGGCAATTTGCGCGATTGGGTGGACCTTGACTGCGCCACCCACAATCCCCACTTGTAGCGGTAGTTCTAGACTCCCTACAAGGTTTCCATCCTCGTCGAGCTCCCAATAGCTTAGGGGTTTGTACACGCCGGTCCTCGCAGCATATGCGTGGGCACCGGACTCTATGGCCCTATGGTCCTGTGCAGTTGCTAGTGCTACAGCGATTATTCCGTTCATGATGCCCTTGTTGTGGGTGACAGCCCTGTATGGGTCTGCCTCTGCTAGTATGCTGGCCCATACAATCCTCTCAGCCGCCTCCTTACCTCCAACGTTCTCTGGGCTAGTCTTCACCCAAGCCCTAGCTAGCCTATAGACCGCGTTGTTGCTGATTATTCGGAGCATTACCTTACCTCC
>JAADGB010000088.1 GCA_013152575.1 Thermoproteota archaeon
ACACATCCTAGAACATGGTACAAACACCATTGAAGAGTAATCGTTAGGAAGGCTGACAGTAAGATTAGGATCCTGAAAATGATCTCTCAACTAATTAAAGATAAGTATAGAAGGAAACACTAACTTCATCCCCTTATAAGAGATTCCTAGGTATACCTCGGTTATTCCGTCAAATATTGTCCCAGCCACTCGAATATAAGGTGAGGCCCCCCACCGCCTCTAATTGGTGTGGTGGTTGGAAGGTAGGCTACTACTGGGAAAAGTGGTGACTAGGACCAAGTCTGGATATGTGATAGTGAAGATACATGACCCTAATATGAGGATCAAGATCGGTAGCAGGGTAGCAGACAGCTCGGGTAGCGAGGTTGGGATAGTCGCAGACATTATTGGTAACGTGGAGAGGCCCTACGCTGTAGTAAAGTGGCGCAGCAATACTTCACCACGTGACGATGAACAACTGTTCGTTGTAATTGTTAGGAGGCGGAGGGGGGCTAGGCGGAGAGGTGGCAAGAAGCGTGTCAGCGGTGGAAGGAGGCCAAGGCGCGGTAGAGTGTCCACCCGAAGAAATCGTGGTCACACCGGAAGGTCTAAGGGTATGCCTAGTAGACGGTAGAGTACTAGGTAGTGTATCCTTCGATGACAGACCCGAGTGGAGGCGTTTCCCCAAGAAGGGTGAATCCAAGGGCTTAGAAAGGGGATCTAGACCTCTAACATTTTCATTCCATAACGGCGGTGTGGGGGCGGAGCTAAAGATAACGAGGAGAAGAGGCCTCACAAGGAGTTCTATCCGGTTGAAAAACATGAAGAGGGGAGTCTATAGGATCACAGCGACGAGGAAAGAGCGTGCCCTGATCGAAACCTTTACCCTTATGCACAGGATCCTCAAAAGCTTGGATGTACCCAAGTCGAATGCAGTCGCCGAAGTAGCTGGCAAAATAATAAAGAAGTACCTAGAGGAAAGGAGAGCTGAGGGTAAACGGGCCAACAAGACAACGATAATTAACTCTAAGGAGAAACTTGCAGTCGTCATCGCAGCTATACGAAAGGCTCTCATAATTCACAACCTTCCTATAGGTGAAAGCGAATTATATGAAGCAGCAGCGAATGAAGCACCAGAAGCTAGGACGCAAGAGTTCAGAAATTACGTGTGGAAGATAATGAAGAGGATGAGCGACTATGGCGTTGTACCAGCTTACCACATGTACGGTAGACCAACTGCGAGGAGCCGGTTGATGAGGGTTGACAGATATGTTGTGAGACTCCTATCTACGCTTGATCTACCGTTAACCCTCAGAACACCTGCACTACGCTTCCTCGAGACGGCTATGAAGTCTGGAAAGAGTCTATGGGGTAGAAAGCCCGAGGCTGTCGCCGCGGCTGTAGTATACCTAGTGGCTAGACTCCATGGATATGAGAATATAACCCAGAAAACTGTCGCGAGCGTGTACAAGCTTAGTGAGGCAAACGTCAGGAAGACATTCAGGTACCTGCTAGAGGACATGGTTATGATAGTGGGCGTTTAGTGGAGCTAGATGTTAATAATTATTTATAAAGATAAGGCGAGACCCTAATCTGACATGTATCGGATAGATATATAGGGTGTCACTTCCCATATCTATCAATACGGCCTACCCCAGGTTACAATGACTATAGGCTAGCGGCAGGTGTGGATTAGAGTGGCAGGAATCAGTGAACTGGAGAAGAAAGCGCTAGAAATAATCGAGACAAAAGAGGGCGGTGTCCTCCAAAGCGACCTCTGGAAAATGCTAGGCCTAGATAGTAGGGAAGGCTCGAGGCTGGTCCTCAGATTAGTAAAGAAGGGCCTCGTAAAACGCGAACAAGTATCGGTAAATGGCCGTAGGACCTACAAGCTGACTCCTGCGAAGATGGCTGCTGAACCCGTCACGGTCAAAATCAATATCGCCAGCATTCTAGACATCCCATGTACGACTTGTCCTCAAATCTCGGAGTGTGGGCCTAAGAACTTCTACGATCCCGCTACATGTCCTCTACTTGAGGCGTGGATAGCGAGGAAGCTGAGAGGGGACAGGAAGGTTATAAGGAGGCCAGCAAGAATCTGATCACCTCCTTATAGTCGGCGCTTGTCCTTATGCTTGTTGGTGAATAATGGCTTCTGCAAGCCCTATGTCCAGCGTCCTCAAGAGTGGACAGAAGCGTTTCTATGCGGGGCATGCTAGTTCTCGCGAATGACGCCGCTTGCTCTATTCGTAGATGTAGGCCATGCTCTTCCAACTCGGCTTCACACTTAATCGTATTAAGTAGATTCATTATCCGAGTCTGAGTATTGAGATACTCTCTCGCTGATGCTTCATTGATTAGTTTAGCGATAAAGCTGGCATCGTTAAGTTGCGATGTCCACAATGGACCGATCGATACAGGTGACTCGTGTCCCGTACATGATGGAGGGTCCCGTGTAAGGTAGGTTCTCCTCTCGCTGGGACAGTGATATGCGTATCCAAGGGATTCCTCTAGCATCCTATCCGCCCTTCTCGCCCCCCTCAAAATTTGAACATATAGTCTAATGTAATGGTCAGCGTAGTAGGAGAGTAGAGGGTAAATGGCCTTGTCATGGGATGCAGCTATCCTGGCGATATAACCAAGTAGTACTCTTATGCCTATCTCCTTGGACTCCGGTGTTTTTCTAATCGATACACCATACTTTCTTAAGGCAGCTCGATGCTTGGAACCCTCTAGTACAGCTAAATCTGTCGCTGTAACAGCTAGTAGCCCCTTATTCCCTATCACCGATATTGCAGCGTCTAGGTATGGTGCTGGCGAGCCGAAAGGGTCGATGTCGACTACCAGAGGGGGGCGGTCAAGAATCCAACGTGTCGCATATAGTAGCTCGCGGGCGTCTTTATGGTAGACGGCTACCATTTCATCTAATCCATTAAGCCTTACGTTATCCCTTGCGAAGGATACTGCGCATTCATCGATATCGCCAGCCACTAGTTTGAGATCACCATTTACTTCTATTGCATACCGTATAGGTCTAACTCCAGTAGCGGTTAGTGGTTCTGCGATGTAGAAGTCTTTGACAGGTGCTAGATGTTCTCTATAAACACTTAGGGCGACCACGCTGAGATCTCTATTAAACTCCATTCGGGGATTGTAGAATACTTCTAGCCAGGCGGGTTCAATTCCGTGGGGTGCAATAGCCTGGGCTGGATCCGGTATGTAGAGTAGGGCTTTACCTTCCTTGATTACTGCCCTTGCCACACAGTTTCGCGGCAATTTCTCCAGCCTCTTCGAACAGTCTTTCTCGGTTCTCTAGTGTCACCTCGATTATCTGTGAGGATTGCTCAATTATACGGTATATGTAGGGGTCCCTTGACCTGAGGCGGCGGTGGATAACGCCTAGTGTGGGCTTGTTTAACTTTAGGACAGCTATTATTGCACTTCTCAGCTGTGGTACCATTAATTCCATAGGTCCTATTTCATCAATAACTATAACGTCGGCGTCTTCTCTTGCCTTTTCTAGTGCGCCGACCCCTATCCTGAGAACGTCACTCGTGACTATACCGTACTTGCCTAGTCTAGGCCCTGGATATCCAACCTTAGCAAGCCAGCCTTCTTCTCCACTCATGATATCTACAATCTTGAATCCGATCCTTTTTCCATCACTACCCCTTACTTCAGGGGCTATAATGCCGCCTACCCGGCAACCCATATCTTCTATCAGTTCCTTAACTCTCCTTACAATCGTACTTTTACCTACTCCAGGTCTTCCAGTGTAGAATATCTTAGCTGGGGTCACCCTTTATCACTCATTTCTCCTTTCTTCTTTTCTTCTTTGAATTAATGCT